>CAMFIX010000031.1 GCA_945952425.1 uncultured Pseudorhodobacter sp.
GTCAGGCCTTCGAAGGTTTCCAGGTCTTCCTGGACGCCCATCGCCCGGGCGTTTTCCAGCGCCTTGGCATTGGCGGCCTCCAGGTATTCGCGCGCGCGGGTCTGCAGCTCGGCCGCGGTGCCCTCGTCGAACCCGTCGATGGAGAGAAGCTCGTCCACGTCGACGTAAGCCACCTCTTCCAGGTTGGTGAAGCCTTCCGAGACCAGGAGCTGCGCCATCATCTCGTCGATGTCCAAGGTCTCCATGAAGAGCTTGGTGCGCTCGGCGAATTCGGCCTGACGCTTGGCGCTGTCATCCGATTCGGTCATGATGTCGATGTCGAGGCCGGTCAGCTGGCTCGCGAGGCGCACGTTCTGACCGCGACGGCCGATGGCGAGCGACAGCTGTTCGTCCGGCACGACCACGTCGATCTTGCCGGCTTCCTCGTCGATCACGACCTTGGAAACTTCGGCCGGCTGCAGCGCGTTCACGAGGAAGGTCGCCTGGTCCTGGTTCCACGGGATGATGTCGATCTTCTCGCCCTGCAGCTCGTTCACCACGGCCTGCACGCGACTGCCCCGCATACCGACGCAGGCGCCGACCGGGTCGATGGCATTGTCATAGGAGATGACGGCGATCTTCGCGCGCGAACCGGGATCGCGGGCCACGGCCTTGATCTCGATGATGCCGTCATAGATTTCCGGCACTTCCATCTTGAAGAGCTCGGCCATGAAGAACGGGTCGGTCCGCGACAGGAAGACCTGGGGCCCGCGCGTCTCGCGGCGCACATCCTTGATATAGGCGCGGATGCGGTCGTTCGGGCGATAGCTTTCGCGGCCGATCTTCTCGTTCCGGCGCAGGATGCCTTCGCCCCGGCCGATGTCCACGATGATATTGCCGTATTCCTCGCGCTTGACGACGCCGTTGATGATCGTGCCCTTGCGGTCCTTGAACTCGTCGAACTGGCGGTCGCGCTCGGCCTCGCGGACCTTTTGCAGGATGACCTGCTTGGCCGATTGCGCGGCGATCCGGCCGAGATCGACCGGCGGAACCTCGTCGATCACCTCATCCCCGATCTGGGGGTCTTTCAGGTAGGACTTGGCCTGCTTTACGGTCAGCTGGGCGTGGTGATTCTCGACCAGCTCGTCCTCGACCACGGTGCGGATGCGGGCGAAGGTGGCGCGCCCCGTTTTCCGGTCGATCTTCACCCGGATGTCCATTTCCGCGCCGTAGCGGGATTTGGCGGCGCGGGCGAGGCTGTCTTCCATCGCCTGGATGACCAGGTCGGGGTCGATCATCTTCTCGCGCGCGACGGCTTCCGCCGTCTGGAGAAGTTCAAGCTGGTTGGCCGAGGTAATCGCCATCGTCCGCTCCTTAGTGTTTCGTGGGTTCGGGCTCTTCGTCGCCATCTTCCTCGATGGCGTCGAATTGTCCGTCTTCGGGTTCCGCGACCTTCTTCTGCCGCAGCATTTCCTCGATCAGCTCATCCGTCAGGATGAGTTTCGCATCCGAGAGCCAGTCGAAGTTCAGGCCGATCACGACCTCTTCCTTGCCCTCTTGGACGGCGATCAGCACTTCCTCGCCCTCGACACCCTGCAGCGTGCCCTTGAAGCGGCGGCGGCCGTCGATCAGCTCGGTCGTCTCGATCCGCGCCTCCCAACCCTTCCAGGTCTCGAAATCCTTGAGGCGGGTCAGCGGCCGGTCGATGCCGGGGGAGGAGACCTCCAGCACGTAATTCTCTTCGATCGGGTCTTCGACGTCCAGCGTCGCGCTGACGGCGGTCGAGATTTCCCCGCATTCGTCCACGTTGATCCCGCCGTCGGGCCGGTCGGCCATGATCTGCAACACGCGGGTGTTGCCGCCCATCAGCCGCAGGCGGATCAGTTCGAAGCCAAGCCCCTCGATCACCGGGCCGACGATTTCGGCAAGGCGGCGGTCGATGGCGGTTCTGGCGATCAGGTCTGACATGAGATCCCAAATGAAAAAGCCCCCAGAGGGGGCCAAGGTCGGTCGGCAGTTTCAGGTTTGGACCCTGAAACCTCTGTTACATCCCACATAGGCGCCTTGGGTTCGGAATGCAAGCGCAATTGCACAGGAACCGGGTCGCGAGGCCCGTCCGCCCGGGGTAGGCTGAGCGCAGGAGGCCAACATGCGTTACACACCCATCCACACCGAACTTGTCCGCGCCTTGCAATCCGGCGCCCCCGATGCCAATGGCCAGCCGCCCGAGCGCCACATCAGCGACGGCGACGGCAACCCCTGCCGCCACTGCCTGAGGCCCATTCCGAAGGGCGCCGGGATGCTGATCCTGGCCCACCGGCCCTTCCCGGCGCCGCAGCCCTATGCCGAGATCGGGCCGATCTTCCTCTGCGCCGATCCTTGCGAGGCGGGCGAGGTGCCCGAGATCCTGACCTCGCCCACCTATATCCTCCGCGGCTATGGCGCCGACGACCGCATCGTCTATGGCACCGGCGCCGTGGTGCCGACCGCGACGCTGGAGGTAGAGGCCGAGGCGCGGCTGGCCGATCCGCGCGTGGCTTATGTTCATGTCCGCTCGGCGAAAAACAACTGCTTCCAGCTGCGGATCGACCGCTAGGCCTTGGGGTAGATCACCTCGCCCCGCGCCAGCATGGCCACGAAGTCGGCAATCTTGCGGGCGCGGGTCTCGGGCCGCTTGACCGAGGTGAGGCGGTAGTAAAAGGCGAACTTGTTCTTTGCGTCCAGTGTCGCGAAGGCCTCTGCCGCCTGGGGGTTTTCGGCGACGGCGGCCAGGAAATCCTCCGGCAGCTCGGCCGTGCCCTTGTAGGCCGCGGCCCAGCGACCATCCGCCCGCGCGGCCTCGACCTGGGCCAGGCCCCGCGGCGTCATCTTTCCTTCCGCGATCAGCCGCTCGCAATGGGCGACGTTCTTCGCGCTCCAGCTGCTGCGCGGCTTGCGCGGGGTGAAGCGCTGCATGAAGGTCGTCTCGTCCACCGCCTTGCGGATGCCGTCGATCCAGCCATGGGCCAGCGCGCCGATCACCGCCGTCTCCCAGTCGATGGAGGGCACGCCCGAGCCCTTCTTGTGGTAAAGCACCCAGACCTCCGGGGCGTCAGAGTTGGCGGCGAGCCAGGCCATCCAGTCCTCCAGCGTGGCGAATGGCAGGGGGGTCACCGGCAGGCCCCCTGCGCCAAGACGGTGCCGAAGGCGACGTCATGCATGATCCGGCCGGGGGTGAAGGTGAAAATCCCCGCGATGACCAGCGCCCCGAGGAACAGCGCCTTCATCGCCCGCGCATGCGCCCCGATCCGGCCCCTTCGGGCATGCAACACCGCGAAGGGCAGGCTCGCCAGGGTCAGGATCGACAGCAGGTGGATCAGCGAGAAGGGGCCGAAGCTGCAGATCGTATGGATGAAGAAGGACGAGCCCGCCACCAGTGCCATAAGCACGACCCAGGTCCATCCCATCGCCCGGTGGAGCCCGGTGCCCTTGCGCAGGGCCAGCTGCAGCCCGCCCAGGACGAAGGCCAGGATCGCCGGGATCGCGTGCAGCCGCACGGCCAGATCGGCGGAGAGCAGCGGCGCCAGGTTCATGACAGCCATCCTCGGCAGAGCGCGCCCTTCAATGCGCCGCCGCCCAGTTGGCGCCCTGGCCGGCCTCGACCACCAGCGGGACTTTCAGCTGCACCGCCGGGTGGGCGGCGCCCTCCATGACCTCTTTCGCCTTCGCGATCAGGGCCTCGGTGGCGCCTTCGTCCACTTCGAACAGGAGTTCGTCGTGGACTTGCAGGAGCATCCTGGCGGGGATCCCCGCGATGGCCGCGGGCATGCGGATCATGGCGCGGCGGATGATGTCGGCGGCCGTCCCCTGGATCGGCGCGTTGATCGCGGCGCGCTTGGCGAAACCGGCCCCCGGCCCCTTGGCGTTGATCTCGGGCGTGTGGATTTTCCGGCCGAAGAGGGTTTGCACAAACCCATGTTCTTGCGCGAATTTCACCGTCGCGGCCATGTATTCCTTGATGCCCGGGAAGCGCTCGAAATAGCGGTCGATGAAGCCTTGCGCCTCGGCCCGCGGGATGCGCAGGTTGCGGGCGAGGCCGAAGCCGGAAATCCCGTAGATCACCCCGAAGTTGATGGCCTTGGCCCGACGGCGGATTTCCGAGGTCATCTGGTCCAGGGGCACGCTGAACATCTCCGACGCCGTCATCGCATGGATGTCGATCCCGTCGCGGAAGGACTGCTGCAAGGCGGGGATGTCGGCGACATGGGCCAGAATCCGCAGCTCGATCTGGGAATAGTCCAGCGAGACCAAGACCTTGCCTTTCGGTGCCACAAAGGCCTCGCGGATGCGGCGGCCCTCTTCCGTCCGCACCGGGATATTCTGCAGGTTCGGATCGGTCGAAGCCAGCCGCCCCGTCACCGCGCCCGAGATGCTGTAGCTGGTGTGCACCCGCCCGGTTTCGGGGTTGATATGGTCCTGCAGCGCGTCCGTGTAGGTCGATTTCAGCTTGGCGATCTGGCGCCAGTCCAGCACGCGGCCCGGCAGTTCGTGTTCGGTGGCAAGGTCTTCCAGCACATCCGCCCCGGTGCCATAGGCGCCGGTCTTGCCCTTTTCGCCCCCCGGCAGACCCATCTTGTCGAAGAGGATCTCGCCCAGCTGCTTGGGGCTTCCGACGTTGAACTTCTCGCCCGCCAGCTCCTGGATTTCCTCCTCCAGCTGCGCCATCTTCTGCGCGAAGGCGCCGGACATGCGGCTTAGAACCTGGCGGTCGACCTCGATCCCGGCCATTTCCATCTCGGCCAGAACCGGCACCAGGGGGCGCTCCAGCGTCTCGTAAACCGTGGTGACGCGGGCCTTGGAAAGCTGCGGTTTGAAGGCCTGCCAGAGCCGCAAAGTCACGTCGGCATCTTCGGCGGAATAGCGGGTGGCCTTGTCGATCTCGACCCGGTCGAAGGTGATGGCCGATTTGCCCGATCCGATCAACTCCTTGATCGGAATGGGGGAATGACCAAGATACTTGGTCGAGAGCTCGTCCATCCCGTGGTTGTGCAGACCCGCATGCATCGCATAGGACATCAGCATCGTATCGTCGATGGGGGCGACCTGGATGCCCAGACGCGCAAAGATCTTGGCGTCGTATTTCATGTTCTGGCCGATCTTGACGATCGCGGGGTCTTCCAGCACCGGCTTCAGCGCGGCCAGAACCTGGTCGGCCGCCAGCTGCCCCTCGGCCAGTTTGAGCCCGCCGAACAGGTCATCCGTCCCGGTCCGGTGCATCAGGGGCACATAGGCGGCCACGCCGGGCTCCACCGCCAGCGAGATCCCCACGATCTCGGCGCGCATTTCGTCCAGGGAGGTCGTCTCGGTATCGACGGCCAGCCAGCCGCGGTCCTGCGCGGCGTCGATGAAGCCCTGCAGCTGGCCCATATCCCGCACGCAGACGTAAGCCCCCGGGTCGATGGGCGCGGCCGCGACCTCTGCCACCTCATGCGCACCGGCGACCTCGTAACCCTGGGTCGCCTGCAACTCCGGCGCCGCCACTTTCAGCTTCTCGCCCACCCGCTTCATCAGCGTGGCAAATTCCATGGTCTTGAGAAAGCCCATGACCGCCTCGCCCTCGGGCGCCTTCAGTTCGAAGGCATCGAGGCTGACGCCGACCTCGACGTCGTCGCGCAGCCGCACCAGTTCACGGCTGACGCGGATGAGCTCGGCATTTTCCACCAGCGCCTCGCGGCGTTTCGGCTGCTTGATCTCGCCCGCCCGCGCCAGAAGCTGGTCGAGATCGCCGTATTCGTTGATGAGAAGCGCCGCCGTCTTCAGCCCGATCCCCGGGGCGCCCGGCACGTTGTCGACCGAATCGCCCGCGAGCGACTGCACATCCACCACCCGTTCGGGCCCGACGCCGAATTTCTCGACCACCTCGTCGCGGCCCAGACGCTTGTTCTTCATCGGGTCGTGCATATCGACGCCATCGCCGATCAGCTGCATCAGGTCTTTGTCGGAGGAAAGGATCGTCACCGTCCCTCCCGCCTCGCGCGCCAGCCTGGCATAGGTGGCGATGATGTCGTCGGCCTCGAAGCCGGGGATCTCCAGGCAGGCGACGTTGAAGGCGCGGGTGGCGTCGCGGGTCAGGGGGAATTGCGGGCGCAGGTCTTCGGGCAGGGGCGGGCGGTTGGCCTTGTAATCGGCAAAGATGTCGTTGCGGAAGGTCTTGGAGCCCGCATCGAAGATCACCGCGATATGGGTGGCGGCCTGGGCGCGGTTGGCCGTCAGCTCTCCCCACAGAAGGTTGCAAAAGCCCGCGACGGCGCCCACCGGCAGGCCGTCGGATTTCCGCGTGAGCGGCGGCAAGGCGTGGTAGGCCCGGAAGATGAAGGCCGATCCGTCGATCAGGTGAAGGTGATGACCCTTGCCGAATGCCATGGCGCGTTTCCCGGTTGTTCCCTGCCTTCATGCCATGGCCCGCCCCCTCTGGCCAGATGGTTGACATGGGCGGCGCGGCGGCCTAGCGTGCCGGTCATGCGCAACCTGCCCCGCCCCTACGCCTGGTATTTTACCAACGCCTCATAGGCGGTTGGTCAGCGTCGCATCCCCGATCTGTCCGATGAACCGCCCGCAAGGCCGGTTCAGATACGCCTTGCGGGCACTCCCCCCGAAAGGCACCAAGATGACCCCGACAATCCGCGAAGCCGTCCCCGACGACCTTCCCGCCATTCTGCAGATGATCGACCTCCTCGCCCGCCACCATGGCGAGACTGCCCGGATCTCGCTGGACACCCTGCGCCGCCAGGCCTTCGAGCTTGGCCTCGCGCGGCTTTGGGTCGCGGCCGAGCCCGAGGGGTTGATCGGCTATGCGCTGGTGCTGCGGCGGCCGAACATGGTTTCGGGCGGGACGATGCTGGACCTCAACCACCTGTTCATCCACGAATGGCGGCGGCGGGCGGGGATCGGCGGGCGGCTGATCGCGGCGGTCAGGGCGCAGGCCCGGGCCGAGGGGGCCGAGGTTCTGACGATCGGCACCCATCCCGGCAATACGCAGGCGCAGGCCACCTATCGCGGCATGGGATTTCAAGAGCTTCCGCCCCGCGGCCCGCAGTTTTCCATCGCGCTGGAGGCCGCCTCGTGAGGCGTCAGCCCTCCAGCAGGTTCAGGAAGCCCGCCAGGCTTTCGGCGAGGGGCCGCGGCGCGTCGCGGCCCGTCTGCCAGACCACGCGGCCCGCGCCCGGCCCGCGATGGCCGATCCCATAGCGCCCGGCGGCGCTGTCGCGGGCGAACCAGACCGTCTCGGCGTCGTGATCCACCCCCGGCACGCCGGTGCGCGGGGCGGGAACGAGCGGGCAAAAGAACTCCAGGTCGGCCGCATGGCCCTGCACGGCCATCGGCGCGGGCGGCAGGCCGCCGTTCTGCGCGAGGTAAAAGTCGCGCAAGCCCTGCGGCAGCTTCAACCGCGCCCCGGCCTCGAAGGCGCGCAGCTCGGCCTCGGTCAGGGCCGGGGCGAGCGGCTCAAGCCTCAATGGTCGGAATGGGCGTGCGCGCGGTCGATCTCGAAACGCTTGTCGCAATAGCCGCATTCGACGAAGCCGGTGTCCTCGGGGATCGAGAGCCAGACCCGCGGATGGCCCAAAGCCCCTTCGCCGCCGTCGCAAGCCACTTTCCACGACGTCACTTTCTGGGTCTCGGGCGCTTTGCTCATCGTCTTTTCCTGCCAGGTTGCGGGCGGCAAAATAACCGCATTGCCGCGCAAGCGAAAGCCCTATTGCCCGCCGATCAGCCGATCCCGCGCCTTCAGCGCGGCAAGCCAGCCCAGCCCGTGGACCGTGGCGCGCGAGGGCCGGTATTCCGCCGCGACCCAGCCGTCATAGCCCGCCTGGTCCAGATCGCGGAACATCGCCGTCAGGTCGAACCCGCCGCCCCCCGGCTCGGCCCGCGCGGGAAAGCCCGCGATCTGCACATGGCTGACCCGGGACCGATGCGCCTCCCACACGCCTTGCGCATCGCCATGGATGCGCGCGGCGTGCCAAAGGTCGAACTGCAACCCGATGCGCGGATGGTCTAGGTCGGCCAATATCCGCCCCGCCTGGTCGAAATCGTTGAGGAAATAGCCCGGCCAGTCCTCGGCGTTCAAAGGCTCGATGGTCAGGCCAAGCTCGGGCACCTGCTCGGCCGCCCAAAGCAGATTTTCGCAGAAAATCTGTTGCGCTTCGGGGCCTTTGGCGCAGCCGGCCATGACATGGATCTTGCCCGCGCCCAATCCCGTCGCCACTTCGGCCGCCTTCAGGAAATGCCCGCGGAAGGCCGCCTCCGCCCCCGGCACGGCGGCATGCCCGCGATCCCCCGCCGCCCAATCCCCTGGCGGCGTGTTGACCAGCGCCAAGGGCAGCCCCGCCAGCGCCGTGCGCCATTCCGCCAGCCCGTGGTCATAGGGAAACAGCACCTCGACCCCGTCGAAGCCCGCCTGCTGCGCCAGCCCGGGCCGGTCGAGAACCGGCACCTCGGTGAAGAGCAGCGTCACATTGGCAGCATAACGGGGCATCAGCTCAGGTCTTGCGATCGGATCACCGGGAAGAAGGCGCCCTGCGACCAGAGCCCGAACCAGCTATCCCCGTCTTTTTCCGCATGGCAACCCAATTCGATCAGCCGGTAGAAACTCTTGCGGTCGATCAGGGCCCAAAGCCCGGCCCGCACGTGGATGTAGGGCGTCGCCTCGCCCGCCCGGTCGCGCATCTCGATCTCGTGGCCAGGCCCCGCCACGACCTCGTCCTCGGTCTTCGTGACGAAGGTCAGGGTCTGCGCCTGCCCCTCGCCCTCCGCCGTGAAATCCACCGCCAGCAGGGGCGCGTCGTCCACCCGGATCTTCACCTTCTCGACCGGGGTGACCAGGAAATACGCCCCCTCCTCCCGCTTCAGGATCGAGGAGAAGAGCTTCACCATCGACGCCCGGCCGATGGGCGTGCCAAGGTAGAACCAGGTGCCGTCCCGGGCAATCCGCATGTCGATCTCGCCGCAATAGGGCGGGTTCCACAGATGCACGGGCGGCGGGCCCTTCTGTTTGGCCACCGCCTTCATCAGCCCTTCCGCATCGGGTTTCACGATCATTTGTCGGTTTTTGCCTTTTGCCGTTTGTGCCTTGCGCCAAGATTGGGTTTAGTGGCGCCAAAGTCCAGCAGGAGTCCTTCATGTCCGACGCTTCCCTCGTTCAAGCCATCGAAAGCCTTGGGCAAAAGCTGGGTCTCGCCCGGGCCTCGGTCGCGGGCCGGTTCATCGGGCAGGAAGAGGTGGTGGAGCTGACGATGGCCGCCCTGCTCTCGGGCGGTCACGCCTTGCTGGTGGGCCTGCCGGGCTTGGGCAAGACGCTGCTGGTCGATACCTTGTCCACGGTCATGGGGCTGAAGGCCAATCGCATCCAGTTCACCCCCGACCTGATGCCCGCCGACATCCTGGGCAGTGAAGTGCTGGAGACGGCGGCCGACGGCGCGCGGTCGTTCCGCTTCATCCCCGGCCCGGTCTTCTGCGAGCTTCTGATGGCCGACGAGATCAACCGCGCCAGCCCCCGGACCCAATCGGCGCTGTTGCAGGCCATGCAGGAACGCGAGGTCACCATCGCCGGGGTGCAGCGCAAGCTCGGGCCCCCCTTCCACGTGCTGGCGACCCAGAACCCGATCGAACAAGAGGGCACCTATCCCCTGCCGGAGGCGCAGCTCGACCGCTTTCTCGTGCAGGTCGACGTGCCCTATCCGACCCGCGCGGCCGAGCGGGATATCCTGCTGGCCACGACCGGCGCCAGCCAGACCTCGGCGGCGCAGGTGTTTTCTCCGGCCGAGCTGATCGCCGCGCAAGAGCTCGTCCGCCGCATGCCGGTGGGCGAAAAGGTGGTCGAGGCGATCCTGGACCTGGTGCGCGCCTGCCGCCCCTCCGAGCCCGAGGGCCGCGACCTGGCCGAGACGCTGGCCTGGGGCCCCGGCCCCCGCGCAGCCCAGGCGCTGATGCTGACGGTGCGGGCCCGCGCCCTGTTGCGCGGCGGCTTTGCGCCCTCGCTGGAGGATGTAGCGGCGATGGCGAAACCCGTGCTGGAGCACCGCATGGCCCTGTCCTTCGCCGCCCGCGCCCGGGGCGAGACGCTTTCCGCCGTCATCGCCCGCGTAACCGCCCGCACTCTGGGCCTCGAGGCCGCCGCGTGAGCCTGCCCGACCTCCGCTCCCGGGCCGAGGCGCTGGGCCATTCCCTGCCGCCGCTTTTGGCCGCGGCAGAGCGCCTGGCGCAGACCGTGGCCTGGGGCGAGCATGGCCGGCGTCGTGCCGGGCGGGGCGACGACTTCTGGCAATACCGCGCGGCCCATCCCGGCGACAGTTACCGCGCCATCGACTGGCGGCATTCGGCGCGCTCGGACGGCGCCTATGTGCGCGAGAAGGAATGGCAGGCGGCGCAGCGTGTCACGCTTTGGGTCGATGCCGGGCAGTCGATGCAATTCTCTGCCGGGGGGCGGCCGCCCAAGGCCGACCGGGCCAAGCTTTTGGCTTTGGCGCTGGCGGTTCTGCTGCTGCGCGCCGGGGAACAGGTGGGTCTGGCCGGGGCCGAACATCCCCGCGCCGGCAAGGGCCAGGTGCTGCGGCTGATCGAGGCCTTGGCCACGGACCTGTCGGGCGAGGATTACGCCGCGCCGATCCCGGCCTTCGCCCCGCATGGCCGGGCGGTTCTGCTGTCGGATTTCCTGGGCGACCTCTCCGCGGTGGAGCGTGCGTTGGCCGCCGCCGCCGCCCAAGGGGTGCGCGGGCTGCTTTTGATGGTGCTGGACCCGGCCGAAGAGGAATTCCCCTTCCACGGCCGCACCTTGTTCACCTCGATGGGCGGCAGCCTCAGCCATGAGACTCAATCCGCCGCCGACCTGCGCGCCCGGTATCTTTCGCGACTGGCCGAGCGCAAGGCGCGGCTGGCGGATATGGCCCGCGCTGCCGGTTGGCATTTCGCGGCCCATCACAGCGGCGACAGCCCGCAGACCGCTCTCCTCTGGGCCTATCGCGCGTTGGAGGCGGCATGATCGGCTTTGCCTCTCCGCTGATCCTTTTGGCGCTGGTGGCGGTGCCGGTGCTGTGGTTCCTTTTGCGCGCCATCCCGCCTGCGCCGATCCGGCGGCGCTTTCCAGGCGTCGCGCTGCTCTTGGGCCTGGCCGATGAAGACCGACAGGCCGCCCGCACCCCCTGGTGGCTGCTGCTGCTGCGCATGGTGGCGATTTCGGCGGCGATCCTCGGCTTTGCCGGGCCGGTGCTGAACCCGTCCGAGACATCCGCGAGCCGCCAGCCCCTGCTGGTTCTGCTGGACGGCGGCTGGGCCGAGGCGCCGGACTGGGCCTTGCGGCTGGCCAAGGTGCAAAGCCTGGTCGATGGGGCCGAACGGCAGGGGCGGCCGGTCGCCATCGCCCTGCTAACCGACCCGCCGCAGGTGCCGCGCTTCCAGGCCGCGGACGAGGTGAAGGGCAAGGTTGCAGGCCTGGTGCCCCGGCCCTGGCTGCCGCTGGACTGGTCCAAGAGCCTCCCCGATGGCGATTTCGAGACGATATGGCTGGCCGACGGCCTGTCGCATCCCGACCGCGCCGCCCTGACGACGGCGCTGCTGTCGCATGGCCCGGTGACGGCGCTGAGCGGGCGCGCGCCGGTCGTGGCCCTTTTGCCCACCACGCCCGAGGCCGGCAAGCTGAAGGTCACGGCGATCCGCCTGGGCACGGGCGCCGCCGATGTGGCGGTGGTGGCGCGGGGGCCGGACCCTTCGGGCCAGGACCGCGAGCTTTCGCGCGACGCGCTGAGCTTTGCCGAGGGCGTGCAAAGCGGCACGCTGCTGCTGGACCTGCCGCCGGAGCTGCGCAACCGCGTGACAAGGCTGGCGATCGACGGGATGCATTCCGCGGGCGCCGTGAACCTGGCGGGCGACACGTTCAAGCGGCGCAAGGTGGCGCTGGTGACCGATGCGGCCGACAGCGAGGGGCTGCAGCTGCTGGCGCCGCTGCATTACCTGCGCCAGGCCCTGCAGCCCTCGGCCGACCTGATCGAGGGCTCGGTCGGCGATGTGGTGCCCGCGAAACCCGATGTGATCGTGCTGGCCGATGTGGCGGTTCTGCCGAGCGCCGAGGCCACGGCCTTGCAGGATTGGGTGACGAAGGGTGGGCTGCTCTTGCGCTTTGCCGGGCCGCGGCTGGCGGCGGCGGATATGGGCGCGCTGGCCGATGACCCGCTGATGCCGGTGCGGCTGCGGCAGGGGGGGCTGACCTCGGGCGGCGCGATGAGCTGGGGGGCGCCGAAGAAGCTGGCCGACTTCCCCGAG
This sequence comes from uncultured Pseudorhodobacter sp., assembly GCA_945952425.1. Lineage (GTDB taxonomy): Bacteria > Pseudomonadota > Alphaproteobacteria > Rhodobacterales > Rhodobacteraceae > Stagnihabitans. The sequence continues at coordinate 12,271 of CAMFIX010000031.1, forward strand.
GGTTCGCCGTTCCGCGGCCTCGCTTTGCCGACGGATGTGACGGTGAAGACCCAAGTGCTGGCCGAGCCGGGGCCGGACCTTGCCGCAAGCACCCTGGCCGTGCTGGAGGACGGAACGCCCCTGGTCACCCGCAAGCTGCTGGGCGCGGGTCAGGTGGTGCTGTTCCATGTGACGGCCAATGCGGAATGGTCGGACCTGCCGCTCTCGGGGCTCTTCGTGCAGATGCTGGACCGGCTGGCGATCTCGGCCGGGGGCAGCGGGGCGCCGGGGGCCTTGGCCGGGCTGACCTGGACGCCCAAGCGCCTGATGGACGGGTTTGGCGAGATGGCCGATGCCGGGGGCCGCGCGGGCGTGCCGGGCGATGTGCTGGCCAAAGCGGTGCAGGAGGGGACGTCGGCCGCAGCACCTCCGGGGCTTTATCAGAACGAGGCGCGGGTGGTGGCGGTGAACGCCGTGCCCGCGGGGGCGGAGCTGGTGGCGGCGACCTGGCCCGATGGGGTGACGCAGGGCGATCTGTCGCTGCCGCAGGAACGCGCGTTGAAGGGGATATTCCTCGCGCTGGCCATGGGGTTGATGCTCTTGGATATTCTCGGCACCTTGGCCGTGTCGGGGCGGTTGGCGCGCGCCGCCGTGGTGATCCTGGCGCTGGCATTGCCGCAGGGTGGGCGGGCCGATGCCGCCGACGACCGGGCGATTGCGGCGACGCAAGGGGTGGTGCTGGCCCATGTCATCACCGGCGACCAACAGGTGGATGACATCGCCCAGGCGGGCCTTCAGGGCCTGTCTGACGAGCTGACCTATCGCACCGCGGTGGAGCCCCTCGCCCCGATGGGCGTGGATATCGAAAAGGACGAGCTGGCCTTCTATCCCTTCCTCTACTGGCCGATCACTGCCGATGCGCCGACCCCCTCGGCCGAGGCCTATGCCAAGCTGAACCGCTATCTGAAGACCGGCGGGTTGATCCTTTTCGACACCCGCGATGCCGAGATGGGGCCGGGCGCGCCGGAATCCGCCGCCTTGAAGCGGATCGCGGCGGGGCTGGACATTCCTCCGCTGGAGCAGATCCCGGACGACCATGTGCTGACGCGCACCTTCTATTTGCTGCAAACCTTCCCCGGGCGTTTCACCGAAGGCACGCTTTGGGTCGAGGCCGCGCCGCCCGATGCGGCCCAGGCCGAGGGGATGCCGTTTCGCAACCCCAACGACGGGGTGACGCCGGTGGT
>CAMFIX010000032.1 GCA_945952425.1 uncultured Pseudorhodobacter sp.
CCTCATCCCCTGTCTCGATGTCGCCGATGGCCGCGTGGTCAAGGGCGTCAATTTCGTCAACCTGGTCGATGCGGGCGATCCCGTCGAGGCGGCGCAGGCCTATGACGCGGCAGGGGCGGACGAGCTCTGCTTTCTCGACATCCATGCCACCCATGAAAACCGCGGCACGATGTTCGACCTGGTGACCCGCACGGCCGAGCAATGCTTCATGCCGCTGACCGTGGGCGGGGGCGTGCGCAGCCATAACGACGTGCGGGCGCTGCTCTTGGCGGGGGCCGACAAGGTCTCGTTCAACTCTGCCGCCGTGGCGGACCCGAACGTGGTGGCCGAGGCCGCCGACCGCTTCGGCAGCCAGTGCATCGTGGTGGCCATCGACGCCAAGACCGTGGCGCCCGGCCGGTGGGAGATCTTCACCCACGGCGGCCGCAAAGCCACCGGCATCGACGCCGTGGATTTCGCCCGCACGGTCGAGGCCAAGGGCGCCGGGGAGATCCTGCTCACCAGCATGGACCGCGACGGCACCAAGGGCGGCTACAACCTGCCCCTGACGCGGGCGATTTCCGATGCGGTCAAGGTGCCGGTGATCGCAAGCGGCGGCGTCGGCACGCTCGACCACCTGGTCGAGGGCGTCACCCAGGGCGGCGCCTCGGCGGTCCTGGCGGCCTCCATCTTCCACTTCGGCACCTATACGATTGCCGAGGCCAAGGCGCATATGGCCAAGGCGGGGATCGCGGTGCGGCTGTGAGCGCGCCCGTCAGCCCCGCCTGGCGTGCCACGATCCGGGCCAAGCTCGACCAGATCGCCCGCGAAGAGGGGGTGACGGTGCTTCTGGCCGTCGAATCCGGCAGCCGGGCCTGGGGGTTCCATTCGGAAGACAGCGATTATGACGTGCGGTTCCTGTACTGTCGGCCGGTCGACTGGCACCTGACGGTCATGCCTGGGCGCGATGTCATCGAACGGCCGATCTCGGATGAGCTCGACCTCTCGGGCTGGGATTTGCGCAAGACGCTGGGGCTGATCCTGGGCTCCAACGCGGTGGTGCTGGAATGGCTGCAATCGCCCATCGCCTATGCCGAGGCGCCGGGCTTCCGCGACGAACTGGCCCGCTTTGCCCGGCAAAGCCTGCGGCGGCGCCCGGTGATGTGGCACTATCGCCGCCTGGCCGAAAAGCAGCTGGAGCGTCACACCGATCCCGATGGCGCGATGCGGCTGAAACGCTATTTCTACGCAATCCGCCCCTCGCTTGCCCTGCGCTGGCTGCGGCTGCACCCCGACCTGGCCACGCCGCCGATGAACATGACCGGGCTGATGGCGGAATGCGACTTGCCCGACGATGCAAGCCAGGCGATCCAGGCCCTGATCGCGCAGAAGACCGCCGTGACGGAGGCAGAGATCCTCCGCACCACGCCCGCCGCGACCGATGCGCTGATCGCCGAAGAAATGGCCCTGGCCGCCGCCGAACTGGCCCAGGCGTCGGACAAGCCCGATGCCGCCCTTCTCGCAGAGGCCGACGCGCTCCTCGCGCGCTGGACCTGGAAATGCGACCCTTCCGCCGCAGGAGCCCCCTGATGTCCCTCCATACCCTCGCCGCCACCATCGCCGCCCGCAAGAGCGCCTCGCCCGACAGCTCCTGGACGGCGAAGCTCCTGGCCAAAGGCCCCGAGAAATGTGCCGAGAAGTTCGGCGAAGAGGCCGTCGAGGCGATCATCGAGGCGGTCAAGGGCGACCGGGCGAAGCTTACCGCCGAGGCGGCGGATGTGCTCTACCACCTGTTGGTGATGCTCGCCTCCCGCGATGTCACCCTGGCCGATGTCGAGGCCGAACTCGCCCGGCGCGAACACCAGTCGGGCCTGGAGGAAAAAGCCGCGCGCTGAGCCGCCCAAAAATTTTCGCACGAAAATTTTTGGTCCCCGCCCTCACCGCTTGAACTTGTCGCGCAGCGCGTCAAAGGCCCCGCCGCCCGAAGACTTCGGCGCCGCCGACATGGGCCCCTTCACCGGCCCCTTCACCGGCCGCTCCCGCGCCTCGCTCCGCTCCGGCGCGCTGCCCTCTTTCTTCATCGACAGGGCGATGCGCTTGCGGCCCACATCCACCTCGACCACCCGCACCTTCACCACATCGCCCGCCTTGACCACCTCATGCGGATCTTTCACGAAACGGTCGGCCAGCTGGCTGACATGGACCAGCCCGTCCTGGTGCACCCCCACATCGACGAAGGCGCCAAAGGCCGCGACATTGGTCACCGTGCCTTCCAACAGCATGCCCGGCTTCAGATCCTTGATCTCCTCCACCCCTTCGGCGAAGGCGGCGGTGCGGAATTCGGGGCGCGGGTCGCGGCCGGGCTTTTCCAGCTCGGCCAGGATGTCCTGCACCGTGGGCAGGCCGAAGCGCGCATCGACAAAGCTGCGCGGGTTCAAGGCCTTCAGCGCCGCGCTGTCGCCCATCAGGCTGCGGATATCCCGCCCGCAGGAGGCCACGATCTTGCGGGCGACATCATAGGCCTCGGGGTGGACCGAGCTCGCATCCAGCGGCTCGGCCCCGTCGCGGATGCGCAAAAAGCCCGCCGCCTGCTCGAAGGCCTTGGGGCCGAGGCGCGCGACCTTCAAAAGCTCGCGCCGGGTCTTGAAGGGGCCATTGGCATCGCGATGCGCCACGATGGCCCGCGCCAGCCCCTCGCCCAGACCCGAGACGCGGGCCAGCAAGGGCGCGGAGGCGGTGTTCAGCTCCACCCCCACCGCGTTCACCGCATCCTCGACCACCTCGCCCAGGCTTTTGCCCAGCCGCCCCTGGTCGACGTCATGCTGATATTGGCCGACGCCGATGGCCTTGGGCTCGATCTTGACCAGCTCGGCCAGCGGGTCTTGCAGCCGCCGCGCGATGGAGACCGCGCCGCGCAACGAGACGTCCAGCTCGGGAAACTCCGCCGCCGCCAGTTCGCTGGCCGAATAGACCGAGGCGCCGGCCTCGGAGACCACGACCTTCGCAGGCTTTTCGCCGGGCAGAAGCGCGATCATGTCGGCCACGAGCTTTTCGGTCTCGCGGCTTGCCGTGCCGTTGCCGATGGCGATCAGCCGTACCCCATGGGCGACGACCAGCCGGGCCAGCGTCGCGGTCGCCCCCCGCACATCCATCCGCGGCTGGAACGGATAGATCGTGTCGGTCGCCAGCACCTTGCCCGTGCCATCCACCACGGCCAGCTTGCAGCCGGTGCGGATGCCCGGATCGACCCCCAAAGTCGCCTTGGCCCCGGCAGGCGCGGCCAGCAGCAAGTCCTTCAGGTTCCGCGCAAAGACCCGGATCGCTTCGGCCTCGGCCGCCTCGCGCAAGGCCCCCATCAGGTCCAGCGCCAACGAGCTGCGGATCTTGATGCGAAAGGCCCAGGCTGCCGCCTCGCGCAGCCACGCATCGCCCGGGCCCCGCCCCTCGGCCCGCAGCGCCGCCGCACAAGCGCGCTCGCAAGGGCTTTCGCCCTTGGGCGCCTCGGGGTCCACCTCCAGCTCGACCGACAGAACCCCCTCGTTTTGCCCGCGCAACATGGCCAGAACCCGGTGCGAGGGCGCGGCGCCCAAAGGCTCGCGATGGGCGAAGTAATCCTGGAACTTGGCGCCCTCGGCCTCCTTGCCCGCCACGACCTTGGCCGAAAGCTGGCCCACTTTCTTCATGTGATCGCGCAAGCGCCCCAGAAGCGCCGCATCCTCGGCCAACCCCTCGGCAAGGATGTCCCGCGCCCCCTCCAGCGCCGCCTTGGCATCGGCCACCCCCTCGCGCAGATAGCCCGCGGCCAGCGTCGCCGGATCGGCGCCCCGATCCGCCAGGATCGCATCGTGCAGCCCCTGCAACCCCAGCTCGCGCGCAATCGCGGCCTTGGTGCGGCGCTTGGGCTTGTAGGGCAGGTAAAGATCCTCCAGCTCGGCCTTGGTCGCGACACCGGCAATGGCGCGGGCCAGGTCGTCGGTCATCTTGCCCTGCTCGGTGATCGAGGCGACGATCGCCTCGCGCCGCGCGGCCAACTCGCGCAGATAGACCAGCCGCTCGGCCAGCATCCGCAGCTGGGTGTCATCCAGCCCCCCTGTCACCTCTTTCCGATAGCGCGCGATGAAGGGCACCGTGGCGCCGCCATCCAAAAGCTCCACCGCCGCCGAGACCTGGCCCACCGCGGCCCCGATGTCCTGGGCGATGATCTGCGGGATGGAACGGATGGACATGGGCGGCACTCCTGATGCGAAACGGGCGCTGAACATCGCCTCATGGCCATGGAACCGCAAGCCCCCGCAGAGGTCGCGCCCGCTTTCCATTCATTGGTCCAGAGATATCCCACGGGAGGTGCGTCCATCGGTGCGCCATCGGTTCGAGAACCGATGGACGCGGGGCGAGGGTGTGAAACCCTCCCGGCGGCCAACCACCCGCACCAAACCCGCCCATTTTTGGAATATTCATTCCAAACCCCTTGCCCCGACTCGGCCGCCGCGCTAGGCCATCGCCAAACCCGAACCGAAAGGCAAAACCCATGCTGAAGGCCAAACTGGGCATCTCGCCCATCTGCTGGTGGAACGACGACCTGGTCGAGCTTTCCGACGATGTCTCGCTGGAGGAATGCCTCCGCCAGGCCTCGGTCGCGGGCTATACGGGGATGGAGACCGGGCGGCGCTTTCCGATGGACTGGGCGGAACTGGGGCCGATCCTGAAGGCGCATAACATGTCGGTTTGCGGCGGCTGGTTCTCCGGCACCATCCTCGAAGGCGACCTCGAAGAGAACAAGGCCCGCATCCAGGCGCAGATGGCGCTGTTCAAGGCCGCGGGGGCGCCCTGCATCGTCTATGGCGAAGTGGCCCGCTCGATCCAGGGCGACCGCTCCAAGCCCCTGGCCACCAAGCCCAAGCTGGACGAGGCGCAGATGAAGACCTATGCGCGCAACATGACGACCTTCGGCGAATGGTGTGCCGAGCAGGGAATGCCTTTGTCCTACCCCCACCACATGGCCGCGGTGGTCGAGACGGAAGCCGAGCTTGACCTCTTCATGAAACATTCCGGCGAGGGCATTCCGCTGCTCTTCGACGCGGGCCACCTGGCCTTTGCCGGCGGCGATTGCCTGCGGGCGATCGACAACCACCACAAGCGCATCACCCATGTGCATACCAAGGACGTGCGGATGCCGGTGATCGCGGCGCTGGACCGGACGAAGGAAAGCTTCCTGGATGCCGTCATGAAGGGCGCCTTCACCGTCCCGGGCGATGGCTCGCTGGATTTCGAGACCATCGTGAAGCGGCTGGCGTCCTATGGCTATGAAGGCTGGTTCGTGGTCGAGGCCGAGCAAGACCCGAAAAAGGCGCCTCCGCTGGAATGGTCGACCAAGGGGAATAAAGAGCTGCACCGGGTGATGGCGGCGGCGGGGTATCAGGTCGTTTCCTGAGGCTTTTGCGGGACGCCCGGGGGGGGGGGGTCACCCCCCCCCCCCCCCCCCCCCCGGGGTGGTTTTTGAGCGAAGGAAGGGGGAGGGGGGGGGGGGGGGAGGGTTTCACACCCTCCCCGGACCCCTCCCGTGGGATATTTATGGACCAGTGAAATGGGAAGGGGCGCGGGCGGGGAGCTTGGCGCCCTTTTGGTTTGAGGCTCTTGGGCGGTTCGGGCAGCGGGGCGCGCGCGGCCTATTGCGCGGCCATCTCTCTGGCGCTGCCGAGCGCCCGGTCGCTGACCTCGCCCAAGGCCAGGGCCGCGGCGCCGTGGGCCCAGAGGAGGTCGCCCCAGGCGTGGATCTCGATGGGCGGGCGCGGGCGGCCGGAGTTGATGACCAGATCCTGCATCTCGGCCAGGGTCTCGGCGGCATAGAGGTAATCGTATTTCATCCGCTCGCCCGACAGGATGATCAGCGCCGGGTCGAAGAGGTTCACCACATTGGCCAACCCCAGGGCCAAATAGCGCCCGGCGCGGCGGAAGATGCCCCGCGCGGTGGCATTGCCGGCCTTGGCGTGCTGGTAAAGGCTTTCCAGCAGCACATTGACCGAAAGACCCTGGCGGTTGGAGAGGTTCAGCGCCGTCACGGCCTCTCGGGCCAGGGCATAGTCGGCCACATAAGCCTCCAGGCAGCCCCTTTGACCGCAGCGGCAGAGCGCGCCGTCGAGCTGCACCTTGGTGTGGCCAAGCTCCATCCCCAGGCGTTGTGCGCCGCGATAGATGCGGTGGTTCATCACGAAACCCATGCCCACGCCATGCTCGATCGTGACCACGGCGAAATCGGCCAGGGCCCGCCCGGCGCCGAACCACAGCTCGGCCAGCGCCACCAGGTTCGCATCATTGTCCACCGCCACCGGGCAGCCGATGCGGGCGGCGGCCTCGAGCGCCAGGGGCACCTCGCGCTCGACCAGGGTGGAGGACCAATGCACCATCCCTTCGGCATGATCGACAAAGCCCGGCACGCCGATGCCCACCCCCGACAGGGCGCTGCGCGCGATCCCCGCCTTGCCGCAGACCTTGTCGAGCAACACCTCCACCGCGTCGAGCAGCGTCTCCAGCGTCGCCGCCCCGGGCTCGCGCGGGATGACGTCATCGGCCAGCATCCGCCCGGCGAAATCCACCACGACCGCGGTGTGCTCGCGGTCCGAGAGCTTCAGCCCCGCGACGCAATGCGCCCCCGCCCGCACGCCCAGCGCCACCGCCGGGCGCCCGCGCCCCGTGGCGCCGCCCGCCGCGGTTTCCTCGATCAGCCCGACCTCGATCAGCTCGGACGTGATCGTGGTGACAGAGGCGGGCGAGACGCCCAGATCCTTGGCCAGTTGCACGCGCGCAATCAGCCCCTGCGCGCGGATGCGTTCGAAGACCTGCTGGCGCAGGGGGCGCATCTGCTCGGACCAGGGGGCGATCAGCGGGCCGCAGCCCTGCCCCGCCGCGCTGGAGGGCAGCTTGCGCATTTATTCAGCCTCCGAACGAAAGACCCAAAGATTGGTCATCACACCTGTCGCATCTTCTGCATTGCAGCGCAAATTCCGCCCGTTTTTTCGCCGCCGCCAGAATGTCTCGGCATTTATATTTTGACAACTGAAATTATTCGCGGCAGGGTCACGCCTGCCCCGACGAATCTGCGGGGCGGCCATACGCTGGCCACATCCATGGGAGGATAAGAATGCGTAAATTGCTTCTCGCCACGCTGCTCGTGGCGACCAGCCTTTCGACGGCTGCCTATGCCAAGGGTCACAAGATCGGCGTGTCGTGGGCGCAGTTCCAGGAAGAACGCTGGAAGATCGACGAAGCGGCGATGAAGGCCGCCATCGAAGCCAATGGCGACACCTATATTTCGGCCGACGCCCAGGGCTCTTCGGAAAAGCAGCTGAACGACATCGACGCGCTGATCGCCCAGGGCGTCAATGCGCTGATCATCAACGCCTGGGACAAGGACGCCATCGGGCCGGCCGTGGACAAGGCCGCCAACGAAGGCATCCCGGTTCTGGGCTATGACCGCCTGATCGAAGACCAGCGCGCCTTCTATCTGACCTTCGACAATGTCGGCGTCGGCAAGATCATCGCGACCGAAGTCATGAAGGCCAAGCCCGAGGGCAATTATGCCATCATCAAGGGCGACCCCGGCGACCCGAACGCCAACTTCCTGCGCGAAGGCATGGAGACGGTGATCGGCGATGCGGTCAAGGCCGGCAAGATCAAGATCGTCGGCGAAGTCTATACCGACGGCTGGAAGCCCGACAACGCCCAGAAGAACATGGAGCAAATCCTGACCGCGAACAACAACGCGGTGGATGCGGTCCTGGCCGAGAATGACGGCATGGCCGGTGGCGCCTCGGCGGCCCTGGCGGCCCAGGGCCTGAACGTTCCGCTGGGCGGGCAGGACGGCGACCTCGCCGCCATCAACCGCGTGGCGCGCGGCACCCAGACCGTTTCGGTCTGGAAGGACTCGCGTCAGCTCGGCGCCGCGGCCGGCAAGATCGCGGGCGAGCTTGCCGATGGCACCGCCATGGACAAGATCGAAGGCGTGACCAAGTTCAACGGCGGCGAGAAGAAGGTCGAGATGAACGCGATCCTGCTGACGCCCACGGCGATCACCAAGGACACGATCAACCTGGCCATCGACGGCGGCCACATCACCAAGGCGCAAGCCTGCGAAGGCGCTGCGGCCGACGTCGCGGCCTGCAAGTAAGCCTGACCCGGGCCGGCGGCGCAGGCTGCCGGCCCTTCTTTTTCGGCCGCGGGATCGCGCATCCCGGGCGGCCCAATCGCGCCGCGCCCCAGGGGCCGCGCAGAAAACTCGAACAGAGAGAGGGTTGGACAAACATGACCACAGCCCCCGGCAACCGCCATCCGTCGCAAGACGCGAACGGCCTGTTTGCCCGCTTCATCGCCGCCACAGAGATCGACACCCGCCTTCTGGGCATGATCGGTGCCCTGGTCCTGATCTGGCTTGGCTTTCAATTCTATGGCGAGATCGTCAAGGGCGACGGGTTCTTCCTGACGCCGCGCAACCTGTGGAACCTGTCGGTGCAGATGTGCTCGATCGGGGTGATGGCGACCGGCATGGTGCTGGTCATCGTCACGCGCAACATCGACCTGTCGGTGGGCTCGATGCTGGGGTTCATCGGGATGCTGATGGGGCTCTTGCAAGTCGAATGGCTGCCGCCGCATCTGGGCCTCGGCCATCCGGCGATCTGGATCATCACGGTGATCGTGGGGCTGTGTCTCGGCGCGCTGATGGGCACGCTGAACGGGCTTTTGATCGCCTTCCTTGAAATTCCCTCCTTCATCGTCACCTTGGGCGGGCTGATGTTCTGGCGCGGGGGCGCGTTCCTCCTGGCCAACGGGCGCACGATCTCGCCGGTGGACAGCACCTTCGCGCTGATCGGCGGCGGGCCTTACGGGGCCATCGGCTCCACCGGGTCTTGGGTCATCGGCCTCGTTGCCTGCGCGGCCGTCATCTTCGGCCTGGTCGCGGGCCGCGCCAACCGGCGCAAGCACGACTTTCCGCAGCGCCCCGTCTGGGCCGAGGTGGTGTTGGCCGTCCTGGGCTGCGGGCTGATCATCGGCGCGGTCCTGGTGGTGGATGCCTATCCCTGGCCCAAGGGGATCGTGGCGAAATACATCGCCGACAACGGCCTGACCGTCGATCCGGCGACGCTTTTCATCGCCCATGGCTTCGCCTATCCGGTGCTGATCCTGACCACGGTCGCCATCCTGATGACGATCCTGATGACCAAGACCCGCTTCGGCCGCTATGTCTTTGCCATCGGCGGCAATCCCGAGGCGGCGGCCCTGTCGGGCATCAACGTCAAGTGGATGACGGTGAAGATCTTCGCGCTGATGGGCACGCTGGCGGGGCTGTCGGCGGTGATCTCTTCGGCCCGCCTGACCTCGGCCACCAACGCGCTCGGCCAGACCGACGAGCTTTACGTCATCGCCGCCGCCGTCATCGGGGGCACCTCGCTCGCGGGCGGGGTCGGCACGATCTACGGCGCGGTCCTGGGCGCGCTGGTGATGGAGAGCTTGCGCACCGGCATGGTGCTGATCGGCTTCGACACCGCCATCCAGTCGATGGTCGTGGGGGGCGTGCTGGTCGTCGCCGTCTATCTCGACATCGTTTACCGCAAGCGGATCAAGTGAGGGGGAAGACCATGGACAAGGGAACGCCTCTGGTCGAGATGCGCGACATCTCGATCGCTTTCGGCGGGATCAAGGCGGTCGATCACGTGACGGTCGACCTTTATCCGGGCGAGGTCGTGGGCCTCTTGGGCCACAACGGTGCGGGCAAGTCGACGCTGATCAAATGCCTGTCGGGCGCTTACCGGGCGGACAGCGGGCAGATCCTCATCAACGGCCAGCCGGTCGAGATCGCCAATCCGCGCGACGCGCGCGAGCACAACATCGAGACGATCTATCAGACGCTGGCTTTGGCCGACAACCTGACGGCGGCGCAGAACCTGTTCCTGGGCCGCGAGCTGGTCAACGCCCGCGGTTTCCTGGACGAAAGCGCGATGGAGGCCGAGACGCGCAAGATCATGGGCCGTCTGAACCCCAACTTCCGCAAGTTCAACGTGCCGGTGAGCGCGCTTTCGGGCGGTCAGCGCCAGTCGGTGGCCATTGCGCGGGCGGTCTATTTCAACGCCAAGATCCTGATCATGGACGAGCCGACCGCCGCCCTTGGCCCCCACGAGACCCAGATGGTGGCCGAGCTGATCCAGGAGCTGAAGACGCAAGGTTTGGGGATTTTCCTCATCGAACACGACATCCATTCGGTGATGAAGCTTTGCGACCGGGCCTCGGTGATGAAGAACGGCCAGCTGGTCGGCACGGTGAAGGTGGATGAGGTCACCGACGAGGACATCCTCGGCATGATCATCCTTGGAAAGAAACCGGCAAAGGCTGCGTGATGTATATTGGGCTCGACCTTGGCACTTCGGGTTTGAAGGGCATCCTGATCGACGACGGGCAAAGGGTGGTGGCGGAAGCCACCGCCCCCCTGACCGTCCAGCGCCCCCATGACGGCTGGTCCGAGCAGGAGCCCTCCTCCTGGATCGCCGCCGCCGAGGCGGTCCTGGACAAGCTGGCCACCCATGGGCTGACGGGGGTCAAGGGGATCGGCCTGTCGGGCCATATGCACGGGGCGACGGTGCTGGATGCCCGCGACCAGGTGCTGCGTCCGTGCATTCTGTGGAACGATACCCGAAGCCATGAAGAGGCCGCCGAGATGGACGGCGACCCGATCTTCCGACGGGTGACGGGCAACATCGTCTTCCCGGGCTTCACCGCGCCGAAACTGGCCTGGATGAAGAAGCACGAGCGCAGCTTGTGGGACAAGGTCGCCAAGGTGCTGCTGCCCAAGGATTTCCTGCGGCTCTGGCTGACGGGCGAGCATGTGGGCGAGATGTCGGATGCCGCGGGCACCGCCTGGTTCGACACCGGGGCGCGAGATTGGTCGGATGACCTCTTGTCTGCCGCAGGCCTGACGCGCGCGCAGATGCCGCGGCTGGTCGAGGGGTCCGAGGTCTCGGGGCACCTGCGGGGCGAATTGGCCTCCCGCTGGGGCATGGGCAAGGTCGTCGTGGCCGGGGGCGGCGGCGACAATGCCGCCTCGGGCGTCGGCGTCGGCGTGGTGAAGGCGGGGCAGGCGTTTGTCTCGCTTGGCACCTCGGGCGTTCTGTTCGCCGCGAACGACGGCTATCAGCCCGACCCGGCGACCGCCGTTCATACCTTCTGCCATGCTTTGCCCAACACCTGGCACCAGATGGGCGTGATCCTGGCCGCCACCGATGCCTTGAACTGGTATGCGGGGCTGGTGGGCCAGACCGCGGCCAGCCTGACGGGCGAGCTCGGCGACCTGCGCGCCCCCGGCAAGGCGCTCTTCCTGCCCTATCTGGGGGGCGAGCGCACGCCCTTGAACGACGCCGCCATCCGCGGCGCGCTGCTGGGGCTGGAGCATCAGACCGACCGCACCGCAGGCACCCGCGCCGTGCTGGAGGGCATCACTTACGCCTTCCGCGACAGCCGCGACGCCCTGGCCGCCACCGGCACCAAGCTTGAAAACGTGCTGGCGGTTGGCGGCGGCTCGCGCTCCGACTACTGGCTGAAGATGATCGCCACGGCCCTGGACGTCCCCGTCCAGCTGCCCGTCGCGGGTGACTTCGGCGGGGCGCTTGGCGCCGCGCGCCTTGGCCAGATGGCCGCCACCGGCGCCGGGGCCGAGATCGCCACCATGCCCCCCATCGCCCGGGTCATCGAGCCCGACCGCACACTGACCGCCGCCTTCGATGCGGGCCACGCCCGCTATCGCGCGGCCCAGAGGGCCATTCAATCCCTGTCGCACTAGGCCCTGCGACGCCCCATCCCGGGCCCGAGAGGGTCCGGGCGGCACCTGCTCCCTGCCGACGACCGACCAAAAGGAAAGACCATGACCGACTTTTTCAAAGGCATCCCCCAGATCAAATACGAAGGCCTGGATTCGACCAATGAATTCGCCTTCCGCTATTACAACCCGGACGAAATCGTCCTCGGCAAGCGCATGGAGGACCACCTGCGCTTTGCCGTCGCCTATTGGCACTCCTTCGCCTATGAGGGCCACGACCCCTTCGGCGGCCGCACCTTCGAGCGCCCCTGGTTCGACGGCGGCATGGAGAAGGCCAAGCTGAAGGCGGATGCGGCGTTTGAACTCTTCGACATCCTGCAGGCCCCGTTCTATTGCTTCCACGATGCCGATGTCCGCCCCGAAGGCGCGACCTTTGCGGAATCGAAGCGCAACCTCGACGAGATCGTCGATTACCTTGCGCAAAAGCAGGCGACCCACAAGACCAAGCTCCTCTGGGGCACGGCCAATATGTTCAGCAACCGCCGCTGGATGGCGGGCGCTGCGACCAACCCCGACCCCGATGTCTATGCCTATGCCGCGGCCAGCGTGAAGGCGAACCTCGACGCCACCCACAAGCTGAACGGCGCGAATTACGTCCTCTGGGGCGGGCGCGAGGGCTATGAGACGCTTCTGAACACCGACATGAAGGCCGAGCGCGAACATGCGGGCCGCTTCCTGCAACAGGTGGTCGATTACAAGCACAAGATCGGCTTCAAGGGCACGATCCTGATCGAGCCCAAGCCGCAAGAGCCCTCCAAGCATCAGTATGACTATGACGTGGCGACGGTTTACGGCTTCCTCAAGCAGTTCGGGCTGGAGGGCGAGGTGAAGTGCAACATCGAGACCGGCCACGCCTTCCTGGCGGGTCATTCCTTCGAGCATGAGCTGGCCATGGCGGCGTCGCTCGGCATCCTGGGCTCGATCGACATGAACCGCAACGACCTGCAATCGGGCTGGGACACCGACCAGTTCCCGAACAACCACCAGGAAACCGCGGTGGCCTATTACGAGATCCTGAAGGCGGGCGGGCTCGGCACCGGCGGCACCAACTTCGACAGCAAGGTGCGGCGCCAGTCGCTGGATGCCGAAGACCTGGTGCTGGGCCATGTCGGCGGCATGGACACCTGCGCGCGGGCGCTGAAGTCGGCGGCGGCCCTGCTGGAATCGGGCGAGCTGGAGGCGATCAAGGAAGCGCGCTATGCGGGCTGGAAGTCGGCCAAGGCGCAAGCCATGCTGAAGGGCTCCTTGGAAGAGGCGGCGGCGCGGGTGACGGCGGAAGGGCTGGAGCCGCAGCCGAAATCGGGGCGGCAAGAGCGGCTGGAGAACCTGTGGAACCGCTACGTTTGAGGGGAAGGCGGGGGGGGGTCGCCCCGCCCCCCCCCTGCCTCCACGGGGGCGTTCCCCCCCCAGGAAACCCCGCGGGGGGGGCGCTTGCGGCGAAAGGTTTTTTTATTTTCTTGGGCGT
>CAMFIX010000033.1 GCA_945952425.1 uncultured Pseudorhodobacter sp.
CAGTTCCGGCCCCAGCCGGTCCAGCGCATGGCCCTCGCGCACCGTCCAGAAGTCGCGCGCCTGGGTTTCGGATTGCGCCATCAGCGCATCGGAGATCAGCCCCGCGGCGAAGGCGGTCTCCAGAAAGGCCTCCAGCCGCGCGCTGTCGGCCTGCGCCTCCAGGATCACCGAGAAGGGCGGCGGGTCGGGGAACAGCCGCAGCCCGGACAGCGACTGGCTGGTCGCAAAGTAATCGGCCCACATGGATTCGAAGGCGCCAAGCTCGGGCAGATCGCGCCGCGCCAGCGTCAACAGCTGCACCACCTGCGCATGGCTTTCCAGCGCGCAAAGCGCGGTCGAGCGGGCGCGGGGCTGCGGGCGCAGGCGAAAGACGGCGCGGGTGATGACGCCCAGCGTCCCCTCGGACCCCGCGAACAGGTGGCGCAGGTCATAGCCGGTGTTGTCCTTCACCACCTTGCCGAGATGCGACAGCACGGTGCCATTGGCCAGCACGACCTCGATCCCCAACAGGTTGTCGCGGGTCATCCCGTCGCGCACCACGCGCAGGCCCCCGGCATTGGTGGCGATATTGCCGCCGATGGTGCAGCTGCCCCGCGCGCCAAGGTCCACCGGAAAGAGGAACCCGGCCCGTGCCGCGGCCTCTTGCGCGACCTGCAGCACGGTTCCGGCGCGCAGCGTCATGGTCGCGCTGTCGGGGTCGATCTCTTCGATCCCGGCCAACCGCGAGAGCGAAAGCGCGATGTCGCCCTCCCGCGGATTGGCCCCGCCCGCAAGCCCCGTCATGCCGCCCTGCGGCACCACGGGCTGGCCTGCCGCATGACACAGGGCCAACGCCCGCGAGACCTCTTCGACCGTGGCGGGGCGCAACAGGGCACGGGGCAGGTACTGCCCCGTGCCGCTGGCATCGCTCTGCGTGCCCTCGCCCACAAGGCAGCCGGTCGGGCCCAGAAGCGCGGCAAGGTCGGCAAGCAGCGTCAAGGCTGACGGCGCAGGGCCTGCGCCATGCAATGGATGCCGCCGCCGGTCTTGGAGATTTCCGACATATCCACCGCCGCCACTTCGAAGCCCCGGGCGCGCAGTTGCGCGATGAGGCTTTTCGAGGCCGTGGGCGCGATCACCCGGTCGCCGCCCAGCGACATGAAGTTGCAGCCCAGCGCCATCGTGTCCTGGAAGCGCACGTCGAGGATCTCGTCGCCCTTGGCCTTCAGCCATTCGACGATGCCCGGCCCGGTGCAGGCCAGGCAGACGGCGGTCAGCTTCGGGGCGATCGGCACGACCATCAGGTCGATATGGACGTAATATTCGTCGATGAAGGCCAGGCGGGTCTCCCAGCCTTCCTTGTCGAACCACTCCTGCACCTGCCGCGCGCCCTCTTCCTGAGTGCGCGCCCCGCCGCAGCCGATCAGCACGCAGCCCTCTTCGATGACGTTGAAGTCGCCGCCTTCGAACGTGCCCGCGGTCACCATGTCGTAAATCGGGATGCCCAGCTGTTCATAGGTGCGGATCGCGGCATAGTTCTCGCCGCGCCGCCACCAGTTGGCCATGGCGGTGATGAAGGCGCCATAAGGCGTCATCACGCTGGAATCGCGGGAATAGACCTGCATCGGCAGCTCGGGCGTCGGTTCGTGCATATGCACGTTGACGCCGAAATGCCGGTAGGCGGCGACCAGCTCGGCATGTTGGGCCTGGGCCACCTGGATGTTGCAGGGCGCCTCGCGCAGGTGCTTGCGCGACAAAGAGCTGGTCGACAGGTGCCGCAGATGCGCCGGGCTGCCGAGCAGGACATCGGTCAAGCGGTCGGTCTCGTTGCGGAACCCCCAGGCCTGAAGCGGCGCGGTGCCACCTTCGGGGTTGCGGCGGCGCAGGCTGAAGGGTTCGGGGCGGGCAGGGGCGTTCATCGCTTTGTCCTTTCGGGGTTCAGGCGCCGGGCATGGCGGAGGGTATCCACCAGTCATGCCCGCGCGGCGTGGTGACATATTCGGGCCAGCGGAAATGGATGGGCGGGTCATAGTCGCATTGCGGCGCAAGCCAGGCGTCGCCGCCGATGCCGCCGCCGGTGCGGCTGCGGAACTCGGCCATGGCGGCGTCGCGGGCGGTCTGGTCCTCCAAGAGGCGCAGGGCCGACAGCGCAAGGATTTTCGCCGCGGTCTGCACCATCGGGTCGATGGTCGCCGGAATGCCGCCCAAGGCGTTCATCACCCAGGCCGGATAGGCATAGCCGTCAGGCCCCTGCAACGCCGGGCGGGCAACATAGAACCGCGCGGTGGGCGCGTGCCAGCACATGTCGGTGTAATCGTCCGAGGTCGAGTGGCTCTGGCTCGGCGGCAGATCGCGGCGCAGGATCGCCTCGGCGGCCTCGGGCGCGATCAGTTGGGACATCTGCGGCAGGAAAGGCTCGTCCATCGGCGCCAGGCCGAGGTTGGCCTGGATCTCGCGCGCCACGGCCTTGGCAGCTTCGTCCCAGACCGGGGCACCCACGGCCTGCATCGCCTCCCAGACTGTGGTTGCGATGGCGTGGTTGGCCAGGCCGGGGCGAGACTTGCAGACCCAATGCCGCTCCCACCGGCAGCCGGTCATCGCCGCCGCCGCCGCCGCGTTGCGGTCCAGCACCGCCGTCACCTGCTCGGCCATGGCAATGGTCGGCACGCGCATCATGTATTGCACCTCGGCGAGGCCTGCGGGCAGGTTGTCGGCCGTGGCCTGCCCCGCGGTCAGGATCGCCTCGCTGATCGACCAGCCGCCCTGATGCGGCAGCATCGAATCGCGCAGGGATTTCGAGGTCAGGAACATCAGGTTCAGGGCGTCATTCGCGCCGGGCGCCCGCACCGCGCTATGGGCCTGCGGGATCGGCGCGCCGTCGTGACGGCCCCAGGCCTCGGGCTGGTCGCAGAGAAAGCGGTAGATCATCGACCAACCGGCGCCGCAATGCGTGTCCCAGCGGACGGTGTTGCACATCGGCAGCATATAGAACGGATGAAACGACAGGATCGCCGCCAGCCCGTCGTAATAGCCTTTCGCCGCATGGATGGGCTTCGATCCGCGGACCTTCTCGGCCGGTTCGCCGGTAAAGCGCAGGCCGCCCGGGATGCCATGCTTCTCCATCGCGGCCTTGGTCGCCAAAAGCCCGCCCAGCCCCGCCATCCCCAGGCCCGAATGCGGGTCGGTATGGCCGCCCGCCTGAAAGCCCAGCCCAGCCCGGGGCTCGCGCCGGGTCGAGGCCGCCTGACAATTGCCCGGGATGCCGTCATACTCGGCATACATGCCGATCACCGGCCCCGCGCCATTGTGCCATTCGGCGCAAAAGGCGGTGGGCATCCCGGCCGAACCCTCTTCGACCGTGAATCCCTCGGCGCGCAGCCGTTCGACATACCAGGCGGCGGAGCGATATTCGCGCCAGGCCGTCTCGCCATGGTCGAAGATCGTGCTGCACCAGGCCGACAGATCGGCGGCGCGGGCGCCCACATGGGCCAGCGCAGTCTCTTGGGCGGCGGAAAGCGTCGAGAGGGTCAAAACCGGCTCCTGTCATCGGGCGGCCCGCCCTGCGCCGGGGCGCATCCGGGGCGGCCTGCCCCCTATGGCTACACGCCGCCGGACGGGGCGAAAAAGTGAAACCTTTTGCTGATTTCGGCAAATTATTTTCACGCTGGCTGGCCAGCGAGGTCGCCCGTGGCTATTCTTTCCGCATCGGCAAGGAGAAACGTATGCCCCGCATCCCCTCCACGCAGGCCTTGCGCGCGCTGGAAAGCTTTGCCCGCCATGGCACGGTCTGGCAGGCGGCGGACGAGCTGCACCTGACGCGCAGCGCCGTCAGCCACCAGCTGCGGCTGTTGGAGCGCGACCTGGGGTTCCGGCTGGTCAACCGCGTGGGCACGCGGGTCGAGCTGACGCCGCAGGGCCGCGCCTATGCCGAAGACATCCGCCGCGCGCTGGCCGCCATCGCCGGATCGGCCTCGCGCCAGATGGGCCGCGGGGTCAGCGGCACCCTGACCGTCAGCTGCACGCCCGGTTTTGCCTCGACCTGGCTTTGCCCCAAGGTCGGCCGCTTCCGCGAGACCTGCCCCGACGTCCTGCTCTCGCTGGTCACGCCGCGGCGGTTGGACGATGTCAGCAACCCGGATGTCGATATTTTCATCACCTTCGGCCTGGGCAACCAGCCCTCGATGGAGGTCGAGCTGCTGAAGGAGGTCGAATTCGCGCCGCTGTGCAGCCCGGCGCTGCTGAACCGCTTCGACGGCCTGCCCGAGATTTCCAGCCTGCTGCAGGCCAACCTGCTGCACCTGGGCGATTACCAGGATTGGCAGAACTGGTTCCGCATCGTCGGCCTGCCCGAAGAGGCCGCGCGGACCGGGCAGCGTTTCTCCGACATGAACCTGGTCTATGCCGCCACGATGGCCTCGCAGGGGGTGGCGATGGGCGATGAATTCATCTGCCGCCAGGCGATGGCCGAGGGACTTCTGGTGCGCCCCTTCGACACCGCCATCCGGTCCGAGCGGTCGTATTTCCTGGTCGTGCCGCCGGAAAAATCCGGCAATCCTGCCGTTGCCGCGTTTCGAACCTGGATGGCCAACGAATTGCCCATGCCGTAATCGCCCGGCTTTAGGTGAATTTTGTTTGCCGATACGGCAAAAACATTTCGATTGTTCCTCTATGGTGCCGCTTCTAGCATTCCCTTCAATCAAGGAGGGCACATGCGCGAGAAACCGAATGCCGCCGAGATCGGCGCGACCGGGATCGGCAAGGATTTCGGCTCGTTCACCGCGCTCTCGGATGTCTCGATGCAGGTCGGGCGGGGCGAGTTCCTGACGCTCCTGGGCCCTTCGGGGTCGGGCAAGACGACCTTCCTGATGATCCTTTCGGGCTTCGAGGCGCCGACCCGCGGGCGGCTGACGCTGGATGGCCGCGACATGACGGCGACCCCGGCCGAACAGCGCGGCTTCGGCATGGTCTTCCAGGGCTATGCGCTTTTCCCGCATATGACGGTCGAAGAGAACATCGCCTTTCCGCTGAAGGTGCAGAAACGCGCCTCCGCCGAGATCCGCCGCCGCGTGGCCGAGATCGTCGAGCTTGTGGGCCTGGGCGATCACGGCCACAAGCGGCCCGCGGGGCTTTCGGGCGGCCAGCAGCAGCGCGTCGCCCTGGCGCGGGCCTTGGTCTATGAACCCTCGGTTCTTCTGCTGGACGAGCCTTTCTCGGCGCTGGACAAGAACCTGCGCGGCCAGATGCAGGACGAGATGCGCCGCCTGCACCGCGAGACCGGCACGACCTTCGTCTTCGTGACCCATGACCAGTCCGAGGCGCTGGCCCTGTCCACCCGCATCGCGATTTTCGAAAAGGGCCGGCTGCAGCAACTGGCCAGCCCGCGTGAGGTCTATGAACGGCCGGCGAACCGTTTCGTCGCGGAGTTCCTGGGCGACATCAACATCCTCGCGCTCAGCGGGCTGGGCACCGACGGCCCCCTCGCCGCTGGTGCCTTCGAGGGCCAGCACCTGCGCGTCGCACCCGGCGCGCCGGGGGCGGCGAACCTCGCCGTGCGGCCGGAATACATGCGCCTGCATCTGGCCCGGCCCGACAGCGGCAATGCGGTGGCGGCGCGGCTGGATCACCTGACCTATCTCGGCAGCGAAACCCGCCTGGCCTTGCGCAGCGCGGGCGGGGCAGAGCTGACCCTGACCCTGCCGACCGCCGACCTGCCCGCGGGGCTGGAGCCGGGCCTCTCCGTCTGGGCCGGTTGGCCCGAGACGCGCGGCTTTCTGCTGTAAGACACCGCCTGTCATATAAAAACACAAGCGAAACAAGGGAGTAGAAGATGCATGAGCACTTTCTGAAGGACCAGGCCGAAATCCTGAAGACGCAGCTGGCCCGCGGGGCGATCTCGCGCCGGGGCTTTGCGCAGCTGGCCGCGGTCCTGATGGGCAGCACGGCGCTGGGCCTGCGTGGCACTGCGGCCCAGGCGGCGGGCGGCGAGCTGGTCTTCGTCAACTGGGGTGGCGATGCGGGCACGGCCTATGACGAGGCTTACGGCAAGCCCTTCCTGGCCGATACCGGCATCACGGTGAAGCAGGACGGCTCCGGCCCGACCGAGGGCGCCATCGCGGCGCAGGTCCAAAGCGGCAAGCCGGCCTGGGATATCGTGGACGCCGACCCCTTCTCGGCCGAGTCCCTGGGCAAGAAGGACATGATGGAGAAGATCGACTATGCCGTGGTCGACAAGACCAAGCAGCGCCCGGGCTTCGGCTGGGACTATGCGGCGTCGAGCTATTTCTACTCCTACATCATCGCCTATGACGCCAAGAAATTCGCCGACAACCCGCCGAAGTCGATGGCCGATTTCTTCGACGTCGCGAAATTCCCCGGCAAGCGCGCTTTGTACAAATGGGGCACGGGCATGTGGGAGGCCGCGCTGCTGGCCGATGGCGTGACGGCGGACAAGCTTTACCCGCTGGACCTGAAGCGCGCCCATGACAAGATCGCGGCCTTCAAGGACAATGTCGTGGCCTATTGGGGCGGCGGGGCGGAAAGCCAGTCGCTTTTGCTGAACGGCGATGCGTCCATGGCGCTGATCTGGTCGACCCGGGCCAAGCTGATCGAGACCGACTCGGGCGGCGATGTGAAGTTCATCTGGGATCAGGGGCTGATCGCGCCGGGTGCCATGGCGGTGCTGAAGGGCAATCCGGGCGGCAAGGAGGCCGCGATGAAGTTCATCGCCTCGGCCCAAGACCCCGCCAAGCAGGTCGTCATGTTCAAGATGCTGGGGCAGGGGCCCGCCAACCCGGCCGCCGATGCGCTGCTGCCGCCGGAAGAGGCGCGCTACAACCCGGTGGACCCGGCGAATTTCGCCGTGCAGATCCCGCTGGACATGCCCTGGTACGAACAGAACTACGGCGCCGCGCTGGACGAGTATCTGAAGATCATCTCGGCCTGACCCCCTCCTGCCCCCGCCTTCGGGCGGGGGCGCCTTGCGAAAGCCCGCCATGCGCCAACCCTCGCGCCTTTTCCTTCTGATCGGCCCGCTGCTGCTGTTTCTGGGCGCGACCTATATCGTGCCCTTCCTCGGCGTCGTGGAATGGAGCGTGACGCTGCCCGAACCCGGCATCGGCCAATACCAGGCCGCGCTGAGCGACCCGCTGGTGCTGACCGTCTTTCTGCGCACCTTGCGCATCTGCGCCGCGGTGACGGTGGCCTCGGTGGCGGCGGGCTATGTCGTGACGCTTCTTTGGGTGCGCGGCGGGCCGGGGCAGAGGCTGGCGGTCGAGCTTTGCATCCTGATCCCCTTTTGGATCTCGGTCCTGACGCGGGCCTTCGGCTGGCTGGCCTTGCTGTCGAACAAGGGGCTCATCAACGGCTGGCTGCAGTCGCTGGGCCTCTTGTCCGAGCCCTTGACCCTGGTGCGCAACGAATTCGGCGTCATCGTGGGCATGACGCATTTCCTGATCCCCTTCGCGGTCTTCCCGCTGGCCTCGGCCATGCGCAACCTGGACGAGCGGGTGCTGATGGCCGCCCGCGGCATGGGGGCAGGGCGGGCGCGCATCTTCTGGCAGGTT
The DNA here is from genome assembly GCA_945952425.1 of uncultured Pseudorhodobacter sp. Taxonomy (GTDB): domain Bacteria; phylum Pseudomonadota; class Alphaproteobacteria; order Rhodobacterales; family Rhodobacteraceae; genus Stagnihabitans. The sequence goes on from CAMFIX010000033.1 coordinate 7,542, forward strand.
TTCGTGCCGATGACGCGGCCGGGCATCCTCGGCGCCGGGCTGGTGGTCTTCGTCTTTGCGCTGGGGTTCTTCGTGACGCCCGCGATCCTGGGCGGCGGGCGCAGCGTCATGGTGGCCGAGCTGATCTACCTGCGCATCTTCCAAAGCCCCGACTGGGGATTGGGCGCCGCGATCAGCGTCATTCTGATGGCAGGGGTGGGCGTGCTTCTGGCTGCCCTGCTGCGCCAGGTCCGGCAAGGAGCGGCGCGATGACCCTGCTGCGTCCCGGCCCGCTGGCCGTCACCCTCGCCGCCCTGGTCGCGGTCTTTCTGATGATGCCGCTGATCGCGGTGATCCCGGTCAGCTTCACGCCCACGCGCTATCTTTCGGTGCCAAGCGGAGAGTGGTCGCTGCGCCATTACGAGGCGCTGATCGAGAACCCGGCCTGGGCGCAGGGCGCGTGGCTGTCGATCCGCATCGGCGTGGTGGCCTCGGTCGTGGCCACCACGCTTGCGCTGCTGTTCAGCCTGGGGATGTGGATGCTGCAACCGCGCTTTGCGGGGCTGCTCATGGGGCTGGCGCTCTTGCCGATGGTGGCGCCCCCGGTCGTCTCGGCGCTGACGCTGTATTTCTTTCTGACCACCCTGTCGAAGGTGAACGGCTTTGTCGCCTATGACACCTGGGCGGGCGTGGCCCTGGCCCATGCCGTGATGATCGCCCCCTTCGCCGTCGTGCTGATCTCGGTCGCCCTGGCGCAGGTCGACCGCCGGATCGACCTTGCTGCCCGCAGCATGGGCGCGGTGCTGGCGACGCGCATCCTGCGGGTCATCCTGCCCAACATCCGCTTCGGCGTGCTGACCGCGCTGTTCCTGACCTTCGTCCTGTCGTGGGAGGAGATCGGCGTCACGCTCTTCATCACCTCGGTCAATGCGGTGACCTTGCCGCGGCTGATGTGGATGGGCTTGCGCGACAACATCGACCCAGCGATTGCGGCGATTTCGGTGGTGCTGATCGTGATCGTGGTCGCGGTCATCCTGGCCAAGACCGTCATCCAACGCCGACAGACAAGGATGTAAGGACCATGACGCATATCAGCACGGGGGTGTATCTGACGCAGCTTCTGCGCGCCTATGGGGTGGATACGGTCTTCGGCATTCCGGGCGTCCATACGATCGAGCTGTATCGCGGCCTGGCGGGCAGCGGGATGCGCCATGTGACGCCGCGGCACGAGCAGGGCGCGGGCTTCATGGCTGACGGCTATGCGCGGGCCAGCGGGCGGCCCGGGGTCTGTTTCATCATCTCGGGCCCGGGGATGACCAATATCCTGACCGCGATGGGCCAGGCCTATGCGGATTCGGTGCCGATGCTGGTGATTTCCACGGTCAACGCCCATGGCCGGATGGGCTCGGGCGAGGGCTGGCTGCATGAACTGCCGAACCAGCAGGCGATGGTCGCGACCGTTGCCGCCTTCAGCCGGACGATCCACCGGCCCGAAGAGCTGCCCGCCGCCATCGCCCAGGCCTTTGCGGTGTTCGACGGCGCGCGGCCGAGGCCGGTGCACATCGAGCTGCCCATCGACGTGATGCTGGCCCCGGCCGGGCATCTGCCCGTGCCGGTGCAGGTGGCCCGGGCGACGACTGCCGCCCCGGCGCCGCAAGCGGTCGCGGCGGCTGCGGCGGCTTTGTCCGCCGCGCGGGCTCCGGTGATCCTGGCGGGCGGCGGCGCGGTTCGGGCGGCCTCGGCGCTGGCCGGCTTGGCCCACGCGCTGGATGCGCCCCTTGTCATGACGACCAACGCCCGGGGCATCCTGCCGCCGGACGATCCGCTGCAGGTCAGCCTTTCGCCCAGCATGGCCGCGACACGGGCGCTTGTGGCCGGGGCGGATGTGGTGCTGGCGATTGGCACGGAACTCGGGCCCACCGATTACGACTTTTACGAGGACGGCGGCTTTGCCCTGACCGGCCAACTGATCCGCGTGGACATCGACCCGGCGCAGCTGCAGCGCGGCAAGGCGCCCGATCTGGGCATCGTCGGCGATGCCAGGCTGACCGCCGAGGCGCTGCGGACCGCCGTCAGCTCGCGCGCCCCCGGCGACGGCGCCCAGCGTGCCGCCACGGCCCGCGCCGGTCGCAAGGCCCTGTCGCCCGCGATCCAGGGCGACCTGCTGCTTTTGGAGACGATCCGCGACACTCTGCCCGATGCGCTGATCGTGGGCGATTCCACCCAGCTGGTCTATGCCGGCAACACCGCCTTTGCCGCCGCGGTACCGGGCGGCTATTTCAACTCGGCCACCGGCTTCGGCACGCTGGGGTATGGGCTGCCGGCGGCCGTGGGGGCGCGGCTGGCGGGGGATCGGCCCGTCGTGGCGCTCAGCGGCGATGGCGGGCTGCAATTCGTGCTGGGCGAGCTGACCAGCGCCGTCGAGGCCCGCGCCTCGGTCGTGCTGATCCTGCATGACAACCAGGGCTATGGCGAGATCAAGTCCTGCATGATCGCCGCCGATGTGCCGCCCTTGGGCGTCGATATCCTGACGCCGGACCTTGGCGCCATCGCCGCTGCCTGCGGCTGGCGTGTCGAGCGTCCCCGGGCGCTGGCCGATCTGCCGGGGATGCTGCGGGCGGGGGCCAGCCAGGGCGGCCCGGTCATGATTCTTGTCGGCGAGACTTTGCGGGCCGAGGCGCAGCGCGCCGCGGCTTGAGCCCGCTCAGCCGATGGCCTTGCCGGGGTTCATCCGGCCATCGGGGTCCAGCAGGCGCTTGATCCCCAGCGACAGGGCACGCTCGGGCCAGGGGGTCAGCCGCCGCCAATCCTCCAGCCGGTACTGCCCCAAGCCGTGCTCGGCCGAGATCGACCCGCCCGCGGCCGCGATCAGGTCATGCACCATGCGGGTGATCGCGGGGGCGCGCTCTGGCGGCGTCTCGCCCGGCAGGACGTTCACATGCAGGTTGCCGTCGCCCAGGTGGCCGAAGACATTGACCCGCGCCGCCGGGGCCAGGACCGACAGCCGCGCCGCCATCTCGTCCAGAAAGCCGCCCATCCGCTGCAACGGCAGCGAGACGTCGTGCTTCAGGCTCTTGCCCGCCCGCGCCTCGGCCTCGGTCAGGTGTTCGCGCAGGGCCCAAAGCGCCCGGGCCTGCTGTTCGCTGGCCGCCAGCGTCCCGTCCAGCACCAGCCCGGCGGCGAAGGCGGCCTCCAGCGCGGCCTCGACCGCGGGGGTCAGCCCTTCCAGCGACGAGGCGGCCTCGACCAGCAGGAACCACCCGCCCCCCGCGACCGGCGCGATCAGGCCGCATTGGGTGGCGACCAGCTGCATCGCCGCCGCAGAGATCAGTTCGAAGGCCGAAAGCACCTCGCCGATGCGGTCCTGGAACAGGCCGAGCAGCGAGATCGCGGCGGCAAGGTCCGGCACCGCCAACAGGGCCACGGCCCGGCGGCGCGGCAGGGGCGCCAGGCGCAGCACGGCGGCGGTGACGATGCCGAAAGCGCCTTCCGAGCCGATGAACAGGTGTTTCCAGTCCGGCCCCGCATTGTCCTTGCGCAGCCGCCTCATCCCATCGACGACAGAGCCATCGGGCAGGACGACCTCCAGCCCCAGCACGAAGTCCCGCGCCATGCCATAGCGCAGGACGTTGACGCCCCCGGCATTGGTCGCGACGATGCCGCCGATGGTGGCGCTGCCCTCGGCCGCAAGGCTGATCGGCAGCAGCCGCCCCGCCGCCTCGGCCGCCTGTTTGACATTGTGCAGGATGCACCCCGCTTGGGCCTCGATCACCATGCCGATGGGGTCGGGCGGGCCGATGGCGGTCATCCGCGCCAGCGAGACCACCACCTGCGGCGCCGCGCCCAGGGGCGTCGCCCCGCCCGCAAGGCCGGTGTTGCCCCCCTGCGGCACGATGGCCACCCCTTCCGCCGCGCAAAGCCGCACCGCCGCGGCCAGCTCTTCGGTGCTGGAGGGGCGCAAGACCGCCAGCGCCGTGCCGCGGAACATGCCGCGCCAATCGACGAGGTGCGGTGCCATCTCGGCGGGGTCGGTCACCAGACCCGCCGGGCCCAGCCTCTCTCGCAGGCCCGACATGAGCCCCGGCATCAATAGCCCCGCTCGGCATCCGCCACGGCCTCGCAGGTGCCGGTGGCCTCGAAGGCGCGGATGTTGGCGGCGATGACCGAAGCCCCGGTCTCGGCGTCGATCATCGAGGCGACATGCGGCGTCACGCGGATCTTCGGATGCCGCCAGAACGGGTGATCCCCCGGCAAGGGCTCGGTGCGGAAGACGTCCAGCGTCGCCCCGCCCAGCTGGCCGCTGTCCAGCGCCGCCAGGAAATCGGCCTCGACCAGGTGCCCGCCCCGCGCCGCATTGACCAGCCGCGCCCCCCGCGGCAGGCGCGCGAAGAGATCGGCGTTCAGGATGTCGCGGGTCTGCGGGGTCAGCGGCAAGAGGCAGACCAGGATGTCGCAGCGGGCGAGAAAGTCGGGCAGGGCCTCGGCGCCGGCAAAGACGGTGACGCCCTCGACCGTGCCGCCGCTGCGCGACCAGCCCGCGGTGTCGAAGCCCAGCATGGCCAGTGTCTGCGCACAGGCCCGCGCGATATTGCCCAGGCCCATGATGCCGACGCGCCGCCGCGGCGCGACCGGGGTCACGATCTGCTGCCAGGCCGCCCGCGCCTGGTTGGCATCGGTCACCGCAAGCTCGCGGTGATGGGCCAGCACGTGCAAGGCCACGTATTCGCGCAGGCGCTGCACCATGTCGGGGCCGGTGGTGCGCAGGATCGGCAGGTGGCGCGGCAGCTCGGGGTCGCGCAGCACGTGATCGACCCCGGCGCCGATGGAGACAACGGCCTTCAGCTTCGGAAACCGCGCGATGCGGCCGGGTGGCGGCGCCCAGACCACCGCATATTCCACCGCATCCAGATCGCCCGGATCGTCGAAATCCCGCAGCTCGAATTCCGGCAGCAGCCGCGCCAGAAGCGCGATCCAGTCCTGGGTTTCCTGGGCATCCCCCAGGTAGACGACGATCGACATGGCTTTCTCCTCAGACCCGAAGCCCGGCCTCGATGCCGGTCCAAAGCGCCCCATATTCATCCACCGTGACCTGCCAGGCCGAGCCCAGCGCCCGCGACAGGTCGCGTTCGACCGGCGACCAGGCCGGCATGATCCAGGGCTTGCCCGCGGCACGGGCCGCGGCGGCGATGCGGCGCAGGTCGTCGAAATCGGCCTCGGTCTTGCGATAGGCGCCGCGGCCGCGCGACAGGGACAGGTCCGAGGGCCCGACGAAGACGCCATCCACCGTGGGCAGGGCCAGGATCGCCTCGATATCGGCCAGGGCCTCGGCGCTTTCGATCATCGGCAGGCAGAGGGTCTGCGCATCCTCGGCCGTGTAATAGTCTGGCCCGACCGCGTCATAGCGCGCCGGTCGCGTGCCGGAAAAGCTGCGCAGGCCGTTCGGCGGATATTTCGCGGCCGCAGTGACGCGGCGGGCGTGATCGGCATTGCCGATATGCGGGATGATGACCCCGTGGCACCCCATGTCCAGCGCCTGCTGGATCGGGATCGTCTCGGGCCCCAGCACCTTGGCATAGACCTTGGCGCCCAAGGCGCGGATCAGGGCGATCAGCTTGTCGGTGGGGTCCAGGTCGAAATAACCGTGCTCGATATCCAGCACGAAGCGGCGGCAGCCCAGGCCGGTCGCGATCTCGACCAGCTGGTGATGCGGGGTCGACAGCCAGACGGCGTTTTCGGACAGCATGTCAG
>CAMFIX010000034.1 GCA_945952425.1 uncultured Pseudorhodobacter sp.
GGCCAGGCCTCCAAGCTGGTGCAACGGCTGGAGGCCGAGCTGGGCGTCAAGCTCTTGAACCGCACGACGCGGGCCCTGGCGCTGACCGAGGCGGGGCAGCTTTACGCCGAGCGGCTGCGCGGGCTGATCGAGGGCTTCGACGACCTTGCGGCCGAGATGCACCAGGCCGCCGTCACGCCGCGGGGGCGGTTGCGGCTGACGGCGCCATTGTCCTTCGGGACGATCCGTCTGGCGCCGATCCTGGCGCGCTTTGCCGCCGCCTATCCGGATATCGCGCTGGAGGTGCAGTTCACCGACCGCGTGGTGAACCTGGTGGAAGAGGGGTTCGACGCCGCGATCCGCATCGGTCTGGTGCTGGACGGCAGTCTGAAGGCCCGCAAACTGGGCGAGGCGCGGATCATCACCATCGCGGCGCCCGCCTATCTGGCCGCCCATGGCTGCCCCGCGACGCCCGCCGACCTTGCCGCCCATGAGGCGATCATCGACCTGAACTCGCGCGAGCCGCGGTCCTGGCCCTTTGCCGCGGCGCGGGTCGCCGTGCAGGGGCGGCTGGCCTTTTCCAACGCCACCGCCTGCCTCGCCGCCGCCGAGGCCGGGATCGGCATCACCCGAATTCCCGAATTCGTCGCCGCCGAGAGCCTCGCCGCCGGACGGGTCGTGCATATCCTGGCCGACCACGAGGCGCCCTTGCTCGGCATCCACCTGCTTTACCCCGCCGACCGGCGCGCGACGGCCAAGCTGCGGGCGCTGATCGACTTCATGGTGCGGGCATTGCTTCCCAGCGGGAAGGAATGAACTTCCCCCTCGCCGGATTGCCCTTTCCTTCGGAAGTTCCCATCTTTGCCCCATCGCAATGATGGAGACCCCAATGACCACCGTCCCCCCCGATTTCGCCGCCGACCGCCCTGCCGATCTCGCCGCCGCCCTGCTGCGCGTGACCAATGGCGGGCTGTTCCTGGCGCATGGCCTCTTGAAGGTCTTCGTCTTCACCATCCCGGGCACTGTCGGCTATTTCGAATCGCTCGGCCTGCCGGGCTTTTTCGCCTATCTGACCATCCTGGCCGAGATCGGCGGCGGCCTGGCGCTGCTCGCGGGGTTCCGCGTGCGGATCGTGGCGCCGATCCTGGCGCTGGTTCTGCTGGGCGCGGGCTATTTCGGCCATTTCGGCAATGGCTTCTTCTTTTCCAACGCCAATGGCGGCTGGGAATATCCGGCCTTCTGGGCCATCGTGATGGTGGCGCAGACCCTGCTCGGCGCGGGTGCTTTCGCGCTCGACCGCAAGTAAACCCCATCATCGGGAGTTGACCCCATGTCCACCGCTTCTGCCCCGATCGAAATCGGTCATGTCGCCCTGACGACGCGCGACTTGGCCCGGATGGCGGCCTTTTACGAAGGGCTGCTCGGCCTCACGCGGCTGTCTTCGGAGGGCGAGGCGGTGTGGCTGGGGGCCGGCGACACCCCGATCCTGCAGCTGCGTGGCGACAAGGCCGCGAAGCCCAACACGGGGCGGGAGGCGGGGCTGTTTCACACCGCCTTCCTCATGCCCTCGCGTGCCGATCTCGGCGCCTGGCTGATCCATGCCGCGGGCAACAAGGTGCCGCTGGAGGGCGCCAGCGATCACCTGGTGTCTGAGGCGATCTACCTGAGTGACCCCGAGGGCAACGGCATCGAGGTTTATGTCGATCGGCCCCGGCTGGCCTGGTATGACGCCGCCGGCAAGATCAAGATGGCGACCGAGGGGCTGGACCTGAACGACCTCGCCCGCAGCGCCAAGGGCCCCTATGCGGCGGCGCCTTCGGGGCTGGTCATCGGTCATGTCCACCTGCAGGTCGGCAATGTGCCCGAGGCCGAGGCCTTCTATCACGGCCAGATGGGGCTGGAGATCACCGCGCATTACCCTGGGGCGGCCTTTTACGGCTCGGGCGGGTATCACCACCACCTGGCCTCGAACATCTGGTCCTCGCGCGGGGCCAAGGCGCGGACGCCGGGGCTGACGGGGCTTGCCGAGGTGGGTCTGCGGGCCGACAAGGGGCTGCTGCCCGCCCGGATGACCGATCCCTGGGGCACCGAATTCAGCGTGACGGAGAAGTAAGATGCTGATCGACGGCAAGTGGAGCGAGGATTGGCAGCCGGTGCAGGCCAAGGACGCCAAGGGCGGTTTCGTGCGCCAGGTCTCGACCTTCCGCGACCGGATCGAAACCCTGACCCCCGGCCGCTATCACCTTTACGTCGCGCTGATCTGCCCCTGGGCCAGCCGCACGCTGATCGCCCGCAAGCTGAAGGGGCTGGACTCCGCCATCTCGGTCTCGGTCCTTGAACCCGCCCTGACCGCGCAAGGCTGGGAGTTCGCGACGCCTGACCCGCTGACCGGGGCGAAATACCTGCATCAGGTCTATAGCAAGGCCGATCCCCATGTCTCGGGCCGCGCCACGGTGCCGGTGCTGTGGGACAAGGAAACCTCCCGCATCGTGAACAACGAATCCGCCGATATCCTGCGGATTTTCAACGACATCGGCCAGGGCCCCGACCTTTACCCCGAAAGCCTCCGCCCCGAGATCGACGCGCTCAACGATGTGGTCTATCCCGGCCTGAACAACGGCGTCTACCGCGCGGGCTTTGCCACCACGCAAGAGGCCTATGACGAGGCCGTGACCCTGGTCTTCCAGACGCTCTCCGACCTGGAGTCGCGCATGTCCGATGGTCGCCCCTGGCTGATGGGTCAGACCTTCACCGAGGCCGACATCCGCACCTTCGTCACCGCCGTGCGCTTTGATGTGGCCTATCACGGCATTTTCAAGTGCAACCTGCGGCGGTTTGCCGATCATCCTCATCTGCAGGCCTGGATGGAGCGGGTGCTGGCGCTGCCCGGCGTGGCCGAGACGGTCAACCTTGCCCATATCAAGCGCGGCTATTACTCGATCAAGACGTTGAACCCGAACGGGATCATCCCCAAGGGGCCGGTCCTGACCTGGGCGGAGGGGTTGGCATGACGACGCTGGTCATCCTGTTGCATGGTGTGGGCGGGCAGGGCGCGCCGATGCTGACGAGCGTGGGGCGCCACCTGCCGGGCGTCACGCTCCGCGCGCCGGATGGGCCCCTGGCCTTCCACCCCGGCAGCCCGCAACGCGCGTGGTTTTCGATCGCGGGCATCACGCCCGCCAACCGCCCCGAGAGGGTGCGCGCCGCCCGTGCCGAGCTCGACGCCCGCATCGACGCCGCCGTTGCCGAGACCGGAGCGACCCGCCTGGTGCTCTTCGGCTTTTCGCAAGGCGCCATCATGGCGCTGGACGCCATCGCGCGGGGCAAGGTCTCTGAAGCTTTGATCTTCGCCGGTCGCCTGGCCTTCGACGGCCCCATGACCCCCGCCCCCGGCGCCCGTGCCCTGCTGGTGGGCGGCGAGCATGACCAGGTCATTCCCGCTGCCGAGACCGCCGCCGCGGCAGAGGCCCTGCAGGCCGCAGGGGTCGCGACGCAATTCCTGCTGGAGCCCGGCGCCGCGCATGAGATCGGCCCCCGCGGCATGACCGCCGCCCGCGCCTTCCTTCAGTAGCCCGCCGCGATCAGCCGTTGCAGCTCGGTGAAGGGCACCGGGCGCGAGAAGAGAAAGCCCTGGAACTCGTCGCAATCCGCGGCCTGCAGCCAGTCGCGCTGTTCCTCGGTCTCGACGCCCTCGGCCACGACCTTGGCCCCGAAGGCCCGGGCCAGCGCCAGGACCGCGCTGACCAGGGCGCGAAACTCGGGATGGGCGATCAGCGTCCGGTCGATCTTGATGCAGTTGACCGGATAGCGCGAGATGCCCGCGAGGTTGGAATAGGCGGTGCCGAAATCGTCGATGGCGAAGGTGTACCCCAGCTCGGCGATCTGGCGCATCACCTTCTGCAGGCGCTTGTCGTGATCGGCCAGGACCGACTCGGTGATCTCCAGCTCGATCACCGCGGCGCAGGGTTCCAGCAGGCGGCGCGACTGGCGCAGCTGGTTCAGAAAGGCCGGATCGGTGAACTGCTTGGGGCTGACATTGACCGACAGGTGCAGCCCCGCCCCCGCGCTGCGCAGCTCGGCCAGGTGGCGCGCCGCCTCGCGCAAAGCCCAGCGGCCGATGGGGGCGATGCGGCCGGTGGCCTCGGCCACGGGGATGAACTCCGACGGCAGGACGCCGCGGCCGCCCGGCGAGTTGATGCGGATCAGCGCCTCGGCCGCCACGATCTTGCCGGTCTTCAACGAGATGCGCGGCTGGTAGAACAGCTCCAGCCGGCGGCGGCGCAGGGCATCGGACAGCTCGGCCTCGATCATCAGGAAGCGCTGGCTGCGCTCGGCCAGCGCAGGCCGATAGAGCTGCGCCTCGGCCCCGCCATTGCCCTTGGCCTCGAACAGCGCAAGATCGGCCTGGCGCAGAAGCTCTTCGAAACTGGTGTCCGGCCCATCGGCCAAGGCCAGCCCGACCGAGGCCGAAACGGAAAGCTCGTTGCCCTCCACCCGCAGGGGCCGCGCCATGGCCCGCAGCATGGCATTGACCTGGCGCAGCAAGGCACGCTCGCCGTCATGGGCGATCAGGCAGCAGAACTCGTCGCCGCCCAGCCGCGAGAGGGGCGTGCCGGGCGGCAGGGCGCGGGTCAGCCGCTCGGCGATTTCCTGCAGCAGGCGGTCGCCCGCGGCATGGCCCAATGTGTCGTTCACGAATTTGAAGCGGTCCAGGTCCAAAAGCATCAGCGCCGCCCGCTGCCCCTGCGCCGCGAAGGTGCCCAGATGCCCCGAGGCCGCGGCGGCGAGGTAAGCGCGGTTGCGCAAGCCCGTCAGCGCATCGCGCGAGGCGAGCGCCTCCAGGTCGCGCTTGGCGTTTTCTTGGTCGGTGACATCGGTTTCGGTGATGACGTGGTTCGGCGTGCCGTCCACCGGGTCATGGCCCATGCGGATCGCGACCTCGTGCACCCGCACGCCCCGCGCCGTTGTCACCTCGGACAGGTAGGTGCCCTCGGCCCCGCCCGACAGCGCCGCGCGGATCGTCGGGCCCAGAAAGCGCGAGAGGTCCGATTGCTGCCGCCCCGGAAAGCTTTTCAGCGCGGCGAGGTTGGCATAGGTGCAGGTTCCGTCCAAAGCATAGGTCGAGACCATGGCGGCGGTGTAAAGCAGCGCCTGGGCCGAGACGACGAGGCTGTGTTCGTCGGCGCCGACCGGGTTGGCCTCGACCAGCATGGCGATGCGCCCGTCGGCCAGGCGAAAACCGCGCAGCCGGGAAACCAGGGGGCGGGGCGTGCCGCGGGGATAGATCGTCCAGGGCTCGTCGAAGCTTTCGCCGCGGGCCAGGGTCGGGCGCGAAATCTCCAGCCTTTCGCGGACAGAGCTGCTCATGTCGGCGGCCAGGTCGCGGGCGGCCAGCGTGGCGCAATCGGGCGCCTCCCATAGGGTCAGCGCGGCGTCATTGGCCCAGGGGATGCGGGCGGCGTCGATGTCATAGACCCAATAGGCGGTGCGGCTGGCCTGCAGGATGCGCAGATCCGCGGGGCCGGGCAGGGCTGGCGTTTCCGTCGGAGGCAACATGCGTCTGATCGACCGCCCTGCAGGTTCTATGGCCGGACTATAGGCCAAATCGGGGGTTTGAGAAGGCCCGATCCGCAGGTCAGGTTGACGCAGGGTAAAGGGCGGCGGCGACGCGCTCCTGGAAATAGCGCACGCCCTTTTCGTGGCGGCCCGAGAGCGGCCCGGCGCTATAGGCCCCGGCGGCATAATTGCGATGGGTCTCGACGCAGATCGTGTAATCTTCCTTCACCACGTCCAGCGTGCCCTTGACCGACCGCGCCCGCGCCTCTGCCTCGGTGCCGGGGCGGAAGAAGAAAGTGTAATGCTGGTCGGTGCGGTCGGTCGAGGTCGGGTTGATCCGGCTGACGCTGAAGCCGCCGTCAAAGAGCGACAAGGTCCAGTTCGGCCACATCCACAGCCATTTGCCGCGGTAGAACAGCCCCTCGCGCGGCGGCGCGGTCATCTTGACCATGCCCTTGTGGGCCGTGGTCTGGAACTGCTCGAAGTCGATGGCGGCGTAAAACCCGGGATGGGTGCCGGGGATATGGTAGCCTTCGACGAAATTGTCGGTATAGACCTTCCAGTTGGCATCGAAAGAGACCGTGGCGAGGTCGGTCGCCTCGTAGCTTTCCAAAGGCTCGTCGGCGACTTCGGGGATGAGGTCGCCAAGCTGTTCGGCAAGCGTCTCGACAGGGTCGAGGCTGGCGAAGAGAAGCCCGCGCCAGCTGTCGATTGCCACCGGCTCCAAGGGCCAGTCCTCGGGGATGATGGCGGGGTCTTTGCCATACCAGGGCGCCTGCACCAGGCGTCCGGTGTCGGCAAAGCTCCATTTGTGATAGGGGCAGACGATCAGGCCGCATTGGCCGGTGCCATCGGCCAAAAGCTTGGCGCCGCGGTGGCGGCAGACGTTCTTGAAGCCGCGCAGGCTGCCGTCGCGGCCCCGGATCGCGAAAACCGGCGTGCCCGCGATGTCGATGGCCAGGTATTGCCCCGGCTGATCGACCGCCGAGGCCGCCCCCATCAACTGCCAGCTTTGCGCAAAGATCGCGCGGCGTTCGGCCTGAAAGACCTCGGGCCGCACGTAAAGCCCGGGGTCGAGGTTCAGATACTGGGTCATGCGTCCTCGTCCTGCTTCAACAGCCCCATGATCTCGCGCTTCATGGCGATGAAGGCGGGGTCCAGCACCAGGTCTTCGTGGCGGGGTCTTGCGAAATCGACGGTCAAGACCTTGCGGATCTGCCCCGGCCGCCCGGACATGACGAAGACGCGGTCGGCCAGCAGGATCGCCTCTTCGATGTCATGTGTGACGAAAAGGACGGTCTTCTTCGAATGGTCCCAGACGCGCAGCAGAAGCCGCTGCATCGCGTGGCGGGTCTGGCTGTCGAGCGCGCCGAAGGGCTCGTCCATCAAGAGAACCGCGGGGTCGTTGGCCAAGGCGCGGGCAATCGCCACGCGCTGCTTCATGCCGCCGGAAAGCTGGCTGGGGTAGTGCCCGGCGAACCCGCCGAGGCCGACCTCTTCCAGATAGCGGGTCACCGCCGCCGGATCGTTCACGCCCCGCCGTTTCGGCCCATAGGCCACGTTCTCGGCCACGGTCAGCCAGGGGAAAAGCGTATAGCTTTGGAACACCATCCCCCGGTCGGCCCCGGGGCCCTGAACTTCCGCGCCATCCACGGAAATGCTGCCCGAAGTCCGATCCTCCAGCCCCGCGATGAGGTAAAGCAGCGAGGATTTCCCGCAGCCCGAAGGCCCGACGATGACGGCAAATTCGTTCGGCCGCACGTCCAGCGACAGGCGGTCCAGGGCCAGAACCGGCTGCTTGCCGCCATAGCGCAAGGTCACATCGCGCACGGTGATATCGCCGGATTTCATCGTGCATTCTCCGCCCAGGGCGCCACGAGCCGCCGCGCCAGCCGGAAGCCCTGGTCGGTCAGCAATCCCAAAAGCCCGATCATCGCAATCGCCAGGAAGATGATGTCGACCTGAAACCCCCGCGCGGCCTTCAGCGAGATATACCCAAGCCCCGCTTTGGCCGCGACGAGTTCCGCCACGACCAGGTAAGTCCAGGCCCAGCCCATCGTCACCCGCAGCACGTCCAGCACCGCGGGCAGGGTGGCCGGAAAGACGATGTGGCGCACGGTTTCGGATTTCGTCGTGCCCAAAGTATAGGCCGCATTCACCAGGTCGCGCGGCACCGACCGCGCGGCATCGGCCACCATGACCAGCTGCTGAAAGAAGGTGCCAAAGATGATGACCGCGATGTGCTGCTGAAAGCCGATCCCGATCCACAGGATGAACAGCGGTACGAAAGAGGTCACCGGCAGATAGCGGATGAAGTTGACCACGGGCTCCAGCGCGGCCTGCACCACGCGGTAGGTGCCCATGTACAACCCCAGCGGCACCGCGACGATGGACGAGACCGCAAAGCCCGTCAGCACCACCTGGGACGAGGCCCAGGTGTGCTCCCACAAGGTGCCGTCGGCGGCGAGGCGAAAGGCGGTGTCCACCACCTTGCCCGGCGCCGGCAGGAACATGTCGGGGACGCTGCCGCCATAGGTCACCAGCGTCCAGAGCCCGATCACCACCACCCAGACGCCGAGGCCAAGCCCCAGCGTCACCCCGCGCGGGATGGCGCGGTAAGGCGTGAACAGCTTCATTGCGCGAGGAAGCTCGTATCGACGAGGTCGTCGTATTTCACATCCATATGCAGCTTGCCGAGGCCCCCCCAGATCTCCGAGCCCATGGCGACCAGCTTGCCCGACTCGCCCGTGGCCCCGTCCTTGAAGAACTCGGCATTGCGCTCCTTGCCATAGAACTGGACGCCCGCCGCCGAGGCCGCAAAGTCCTTGGGGTCGCTCAGCCAGCCGCCGACGCCCTTGGCCATGATCTCATAGGCCTTGTCCTGGTTGGCGAGCAGGTATTCATGGGCCTTGTAAAGCCCCGCGACCAGCGCCTTCACATCCTCGGGGTGGTCCTTGATCGTGTCGCAGCGCAGCGCGATCACATCGACGATCAGCCCCGGCGTGGTGTCCGAACTCACCAGCACATGGCCGACCTTCTTCTCCTTGGCCAAGGTCAGATGCGGCTCCCAGGTCACGGCGACCGGGATCTGCCCCGCCATGAAGGCCGCCGCCGCGTCATCCGCCGTCATGTTGACGATGTTGACGTCCTTTTCGGTCATCCCCGCCTGTTTCAAGAGGATGTTGAACCAGAACTGGCTGACCGAGCCCTCGTTCATGCCGACATCCTTGCCCTTCAAATCGGCAATCGTCTTCACATCCTCACCGGCCAGAATGCCGTCGCCGCCATGGCTGTCGTCCAGGGCATAGACCGCCTTGAAGCACATGTCGGGCGTGCGGTATTTCATGATCTCGTCGATCGTGGCGGCGGTGCCCTGCAATTCGCCCGAGGCCACGCCCGCCATGGTCATCGAAGCCTCTTCGATGATCTGCGGATCGACGGTCAGCCCGCCCTCCTTGAAATAGCCAAGCTCCTGGGCGAGAAAGATTTCTCCGTATCCGACCCAGGTCGTCATCCCCAGCTTGATCTCGCCCGCGCTGGCGCCTTGGGCCACCAAGGCCAGCGCCGCACCCGTCAGAAGTTTCCGCATCTTGCAGCTCCCCGTTTTGGCGCAGATCATCAGGAAACGGGTTTGGCTTCAACCAAGGAATTACTTCGCGCTGCATAGGCGCGGCCTAAGCTCTGCTTCGATGAAAACTTGGGCAGTCGGTGGGGCAGAGCCCTGCCGCAGGTTGCAGATGCGAGGGCTTGCGCTAAGGTTCGGCGCATGGACATGTTCTCGCTTCACGGGCAGACCGCCCTCGTCACCGGGGCCTCGCGCGGGCTTGGCGCTGCCATGGCTTTGGGGTTGGCGCGGGCGGGCGCCCGGCTGATCGTCACGGCCCGGCAGGTGGATGCGCTGGAGCCCACGGTGCAGGCGATCCGCGCCGCGGGGGGCGAGGCCGAGCCGCTGGCGCTGGACCAATCCGACCCCGCCGCCATCGAAAGGCTGGGCGCTTATCTGGCGGAAACCCCCATCGACATCCTGGTGAACAATGCCGGGGTCGAGGAGGTGCGGCCGTCGACCGAGGTCTCCGAGGCGCTTTGGGATCGCATCCTGGACACCAACCTGAAGGGCGCTTTCTTTACCACGCAAGCGGTGGCCAAGGGGATGATCGCAAGGGGGCGGGGTTCGGTCATCAACCTCTGCTCGCTGACGTCCTTCGTCGGCGTGCCGACGGCGGTGCCTTATGGGGCGTCCAAGTCCGGGATGCTGGGCATGACGCGGGCGCTTTCGGCGGAATGGGCGGGCAAGGGCGTGCGTGTGAACGCCATCGCGCCGGGCTATTTCCGCACCGACCTGACGGAGGTCTTTTACCAAAACGAGGCCTGGGCCACCGCCATGCAGGCGAAAATCCCCCAGGGTCGGTTTGGGGCGGGAGAGGATTTGGTGGGCGCGGTGGTCTTCCTCGCCTCGGGCGCCTCGGCCTATATCACCGGGCAATGTATCGGCATCGACGGCGGCTATCTGGCTGCAATCTAAGGAAAAACCATGCAACTGATCCAATGGGCGGCGCTGGATGCCGCGGGGCGCAAGGCGCTGCTGCAGCGCTCCGAGACCGACCTTTCGGCCTTTCTGGAGGGCGTCAAGCCGATCATCGCCGCGGTCAAGGCCGAGGGCGATGCCGCACTTCTGAGGCTGGCCCGCGAGATCGACCGCGCCCCGGTCACCACCCTGCAGGCCTCGGAGGCCGAATTCGAGGCGGCCTTTGCGACGCTGGACCCCGCCCTGATCGAGGTGATCGGCAAGGCCATCGCCAATATCAAGGCGTTTCACCACGACCAGCTGCCGGGGCCCTTGTCCTTGAAGGAAATCCAGCCCGGCGCCTGGGCGGGGGATCGCTTCACCCCGATCCGCTCGGTGGCGCTTTACGTGCCGCGGGGGAAGGGCAGCTTCCCCTCGGTCACCATGATGACTTCGGTTCCCGCGGTGCTGGCGGGCGTGCCCGAGATCGCGATCTTCACCCCGCCGACACCCGAGGGCGGGGTCGATGCGGCAACCCTGGTGGCGGCGCGGCTGGCGGGGGTCTCGACGGTCTGGAAGGCGGGGGGCGCGCAGGCCGTGGCGGCGGCGGCTTACGGCACGCAAAGCATCGGCAAGGCGCTGAAGATCGTCGGGCCGGGCTCGCCTTGGGTTGTGGCGGCGAAACGGCTCTTGTCGGATGTGATCGACACGGGGCTTCCGGCGGGGCCGTCGGAGTGCATCATCTTTGCCGATGGCACCGTCCCGGGCGCGCTCGCCGCGCTTGACCTGCTGATCGAGGCCGAGCATGGGCCGGATTCGTCGGCCTGGCTGGTGACGCCCTCCCCGCAGACCGCCGCCGAGGCGATGGCGGCGCTGCCGGGCCTGGTCGCGGCGCTCCCCGAACCCCGGCGCGACTTCGTGACCCAGGTTCTGACCGGGCGGGGCGGGGTGCTTCTGGTGCCCGACCTCGCCACCGCTTACGGCTTCATCAACGATTACGCGCCCGAGCATCTGGAGGTGCTCTCGACCGCGCCCTTCGAACATCTGGGCGAGATCACCGAGGCGGCCGAGATCCTGCTTGGGCCGCAAACCCCCGTGACGCTTGCGAATTTCTGCCTGGGGCCGAACAATGTGCTGCCGACCAGCGGCGGCGCGCGGACGCATGGGCCCCTGTCGGTGATGGATTTCCTGAAGCGCAGCTCGGTCGGTTACGTCACGCCCAAGGGCTGGCCGCTTCTGGCGCCCCTGGCCGAGGCGCTGGCGGACTATGAGGGCTTTCCGGCCCATGCCGGGGCGATCAGGGGCCGCCGCTAAGCGGCCCCGCAGGTCTTAGCGCAGGTCGGCCGGAAGCAGGGCGTCCGGCAGGTTCTGATAGGCCACCGGGCGCAGCCAGCGGCGGATCGACATGGTCCCCACGCTGGTCGCACCGAAGTTGGTCGAGGCCGGATAGGGCCCGCCATGGACCTGGGAATCCAACACCTCGACCCCCGTCGGGAAGCCGTTGGCCAGGATGCGGCCCGCCTTGCGCTCCAGGATCGGCATGAGGGCTTGCGCCTGCGCCGTATCGGCCTCGTCGAGATGCAGCGTGCAGGTCAGCTGGCCCTGAAGGCTTTGCGCGACCTCCGTCATCTGGGCGGCGTCGCGAACCGTGACGATCAGGCCGAGCGGCCCGAAGACCTCTTCCGCCAGGACATGGTTGCCCAGCCAGTCGTCGCCCGAGACCTCGAAGAGGTAGGGCGTGGCGTTCCGCCGGTCGCAGACCGAGGTCAGGACGCTCTGCACGCCGCTTTGCGCCGCCACCCGGTCGCGGCCCGCGCGATAGGCGGCAGCGATGCCGTCGGTCAGCATGGTCTGGGCGGGGGTGGGGGCCACGGCCTCTTTCGCGGCGGCGGTGAAGGCTTGCGCCTCGGGGCCTTGGGTCACGACCGCGATGCCCGGGTTGGTGCAGAACTGCCCGGCGCCGAGGGTCAGATAGCCCGCCCAGCCCTTGGCGATGGCCTCGCCCCGGTTGGCGACGGCATTCGGCAGCAGGAACATCGGGTTGACCGAGCCCAGCTCGCCGAAGAAGGGGATGGGTTCGGGGCGCCGCGCGCAGAGGTCGAAGAGGGCGCGGCCGCCCGCGAGGCTTCCGGTGAAGCCCACGGCCTTGATGAGCGGGTGCTGGACCAGCGCCTCGCCCACGTCGCGCTTGCCGCCCTGGACGAGGGAGAAGGTGCCGGGGTGCAGGCCAAGCGCCTTGATCGCGGCATCCACGGCCTGGGCCACGATCTCGCCGGTGCCGGGGTGGGCGGAGTGGCCCTTGACGACGACGGGGCAGCCTGCGGCGAGCGCCGAGGCGGTGTCGCCGCCCGCGGTCGAGAAGGCCAGCGGGAAGTTCGAGGCGCCGAAGACGGCCACGGGCCCGATGGGGCGCTGGACGAGCTTGATGTCGGGACGCGGCGCGGGCTTGCGGTCGGGGAGTGCGGCGTCATGGCGGCGGTCCAGGTAAGCGCCGTCGCGGATGTGTTGGGCAAAGAGGCGGAGTTGCCCGGTGGTGCGGCCGCGCTCGCCCTCGAGCCGGGCGGCGGGCAGGCCGGTTTCACTGGTGCCGATGGCGGTGATTTCGGGGCCCCGCGCCTCGATCTCGTCGGCGATCTTGTCGAGGAAGGCGGCGCGTTGATCGCGGGTCAGGGCGGAGAAGCTGGGGAAGGCGGCCTCGGCGGCCTGGACGGCGGCGTCGACATGGGATGGCGTGCCGACGGCGAAAGTCAGCGCCTCGCCGGTGGCGGGGGAGGAGAGGAAGGTCGTGTCACCGGCGACCCATTGGCCCGCGATGAGGTATTTGGCTGTAAGCATGATGGGTTCATTTTTGCGGAGAAGGCCGGGGGCCAGCCCCCGGACCCCCGGGATATTTCTGGACCAATGAATGAGGTCAGAAGTGGAAGTCTTCAACTGCGACACGTTCGCCCAGGGTGAGGGCGTCGGCCACATGGGTCATGGGGGAGAGGTCCACCTCGGATTGGCGGGCTGCGACCAGCGCGGCCATGCGGGCGTAAAGCGCGGGGTATTCGCCCATGATCGTGTTCTCGCCTGCCGCAGGGGTGCCGTTCAGTTCCAGGACGTTGCCGCCCATGCGGAGGGCGAGGTGGCCTTGGGTGGTCTCGACCCTGTCTCTTATACACATCTCCGAGCCCACGAGACTAGGCATGAT
>CAMFIX010000035.1 GCA_945952425.1 uncultured Pseudorhodobacter sp.
CCGCCCTGCAGGCCCAGCACCCGAACCTGCGGCTGGCGCAAGGGTCCACCGCGATGCTGGCCGCCGCCGACCTGGTGGTGGCGCAGAACTCGACGGTGGCCTTCAAGGGCTTCCTCTTGAACAAGCCCGCGATGCTGTGGGCGCGGATCGACTGGCACCACATCGCGGCCTCGGTCCCTCGCGACGGCCGCGCCGCCGCTTTTGCCGCCGCCGAAAGCCCGCAGGACTTCGGCCGCTATCTCTTTTGGTATCTGCGCCGCCAATGCCATTGCGCCTGGGAGGACAACCCCAAGGGCATCCGCTGGCGCCTGCGCGCTCTGGGCTGGCCAGTGGCAGAGCCCAAATGAAAAGGCGCCCCCGAAGAGGCGCCTTTCGTCATGTCCGGCCGATCAGATCGCCGAATCGATCCAGTTCTTCAGCGCAGCTTTCGGCGCCGCGCCGACCTTGTTCGAGGCGACCTGGCCGTTCTTGAACAGGAACAGCGAGGGGATGCCGCGCACGCCCAGTTGCGCCGGGCTGTCGGGGTTCTCGTCGACATTGACCTTCACGATCTTGACCTTGCCGCCGTATTCGGCAGCCAGCTCTTCGAGGGCCGGGCCGATTTGACGGCAGGGGCCGCACCATTCCGCCCAGAAGTCGACGACGACCGGCACATCGGCCTCGCGCACTTCCTTGTCGAAGGTGGAATCGGTCACGGCAACGGTGGCAGCGCCCATGATGGTTCTCCAAAGGATTGAGGATTGGAACCTAGGGTGCGGGGGTGGCAAGGTCAAGGTCCGCCATATCTTGCGATAGCGGGGTTGCAAAAGGGTCAACCCGGGCCAGCGCCGCATCGACCAAGGGGGCGGGCAGGGGCATCAGAACCCCGGTCTCGGTCCACAGGATCGCGCAATCCGCCTCGCCCAGGCAGGCCCCCACCATATGCCGATAGGCGCCCATCTGGCGCAGGATGCCCTCGGGCACCTGATCCGCCGTGGCGGGCACTTGCAGGTTCGACTTGAAATCCACGATCAAGGGCCGCGCCCCCAGCACCAGCCGGTCGATCGAGCCCCAAAGCCGCCTTCCCTTCCAGTCGGCGGTCAGCTCCACCTCGGCCCGGCCGGTGAAGACCTCGGCCAGGTCTCGGTCCAGGATCAGGGCCGCGGCGCGGTCCAGCTGCGCCTCGGCCCCCAGCCCACGGGCCAGCGCGGGCCAGCTTTCCACCGGCTGGCCGGGCAGGTGCTGCAACAGCAGGTGCAAGGCGGTGCCGCGGGCCTTGGCGGTCTCGGTCTCTTCGCCGCGTCCCGGCAGGGCCTTGGCGCCGCCGAGGTCGGAGGGCGAGAGCAGCTTTTCCGCCCGCGGCGCCGGATCGGCGGGGGTGAAGGCCCAGGCCTCCAAAGGCGCGGGGGTCTCCGGGGCCAGGCGCGGCGCGGGCTGCGGTGCGGGCCAGTCGCCATGCTGGTGCCTAAGGCCAAAGGGCATCGGCTGCGGGCTCAGCTTGCCCATCCCCTGCGCGACGATCCCATGCCAGGCGCGCTCGCTCTTCGCCTCGCCCGCGCCGCAGATCACCAGCCAGGACCGCGCCCGCGTCAGGGCGACATACAAGAGCCGCAGGTTCTCCTCCGCCTCGCGCGCCTGCTTGGCCGCGATCAGCGCCGCGATCTGCGGAGGAGCCTCCGCCGCCGCCACCTTGGCAAACACCCGGCCCTCGCCATCCGCCAGCATCGCGCCGCGGTCATTCGCCCGCCGGTCATTGGTCTGCGGCAAAAAGACCACCTCGGCCTCCAGCCCTTTCGAGCCATGCACCGTCATCACCCGGATGCGCCCGCCCGCCCCTTCGGCCTGCCGCTTCACCTGCGCCTCGTCCTGCTCCAGCCAGGACAGGAACCCGGTCAGCGAGGGCACCGCCCCCGCCTCATAGGCCAAAGCCAGGTTCAACAGCTCGTCGATGGCGTCCTCCGCCTCGTGCCCCAGCCGCGCGATCAGCCGCCGCCGCCCGTCATGGCCGACCAGGCAGCGCTGCAACAGCTCGAAGGGCCGCAGGAAATCGACCCGGTCGCGCAGATCATGCAGCGCGGCGACATAGGGGGTGTCGCGGTCGCGGATCGCCTCCCACAGATACCCTTTCCGCCGGGTGATCGCGAAAAGCTCGCCCTCCGACACGCCAAACAGCGGCGAGCGCAAGACGGCCGCCAAGGACAGGTCATCCTCCGGCGTCGCGAGGAATTTCAAGAGCGCGATCAAGTCTTTGACGGCCAGCTCTTCGGTCAGCTCCAGCCGGTCGGCCCCCGCGATGGGCAGACCGCGCGCCTTGCAGGCCCGGATCACCTCGTCGAAAATCGTGCCGCGGGTCTGCACCAGGATCAGCACATCGCCCGGCGTCATGGGCCGCGCGCCCTCCCGCGTCGGGATCTGCTCGCCCCGGGCCAGCATCGCCGCGATCTCCTCGGCGATCTGCGCCGCCAGCCGCGCGACGGGATGGCTGTCGCGCACCAGGTCGACCGGGTCTTCGAAGGGAGCCTCCTCGGCCGTCGCGTCCTCCGCGATCAGCGGCCAAAGATCCACGCGGCCGGGCAGAGTGTCATTCGTCGCCCGGTGGCTGACCTCGGCCCCCAAAGCCGCCGGATCGCGCCCCGAGAGCGCGGCATCGACGACGGAAAGGATCGCCGGAGACGACCGGAAGGAATATTCCAACGGCAAGACGTTGAAGACCTCGCCCGCCGCGTTGAATTTCCGCTGGAACAGAGCCTGTTTTTCGTCGAAAGCCGCGACATCGGCGCCCTGGAAGGAATAGATCGACTGCTTCTTGTCGCCCACGACGAACAGCGTCCGCCCGCCCTCCCGCGTGCCCTGGCCAGCGGTGAATTCCGCCGTCAACAACTCCACCACGCGCCACTGATCGGGCGAGGTGTCCTGCGCCTCGTCCACCAGCACATGGTCGATGCCGCCATCCAGACGGAACAGAACCCAGGCCGCAACCGAAGGGTCCGAGAGCAAATCCCGCGCCCTCGCGATCAGGTCGTCGAAATCCAGCACGCCCAAAGCCGCCTTGCGCGCCGCCCAAAGCGGCAGATAGGCCCGGGCAAGGCCATGCAGCGCGGCGGTCTTTTCCGCGGCAAAGAAGGCCAGCCTGCGCGCTCGAGCGGCCTCGACCCGGGCCATCAACGCCTCCAGCCGCGGCAGCAGGGGGCCAAGTTTCCCCCGCATGTCCTTGGTCGGAAAGGCGCCGATCTTGGCCGCGAAAGGCGCCTTGGCCGTGGCGCCATAAAGGAAAACCCCTTCCAGAACAGCGAGTTCCGCGAGCCCCGCACCCTTCACCCGCAAAAGCGCCTCCGCCGCTTTCACATCGGCCGCACTGCCCGTCGCGAGGATCGGCACCACGGCGGACAGCAGCCCATCGTCCAGGAAGACATCGGCCAGCACATCCTCGGGGCGGAACGTCTCGGGCGCGCCGAAGCCCTCCGGATGGCTCGCGATCTCGGCCAGCAAGGCCGGGAAGCCGTCGCCCGCAAAGAACCGCGCCGCTTCGCGCAGAGGCGCCGGATCGGTCAGCGCCATCTCCTCCAAAAGGTCGGCGCGCAACAGTTTCCCCGCCCGGTCGTCCAGCTCGACAAAGCCGGGCGACACCCCGGCCTCCAGCGGAAAACGCCGTAACAGAGACGCACAGAACGAGTGGATCGTCTGGATGCGCAGGCCCCCCGGCGTCTCGATGGCGCGGGCAAAGAGCCGCCGCGCATTGGCCAAAGTCTCGGCGCCAAGCCCCGTCTCGCCCAAGCCCTCCAGCGCCGCGAACAGCGCCGCATCCTCCATCATCGCCCATTCGCCCAGCCGTGCGAACAGCCGGTTCTGCATCTCGGTCGCCGCGGCCTTGGTATAGGTCAGGCACAAGATTCGCTGCGGCGAGACGCCCCCCAGCAACAGCCGCGCCACCCGGTCGGTCAGCACCCGCGTCTTGCCCGAGCCCGCATTGGCCGACAGCCAGGTCGAGGCCCGGGGTTCCGCCGCTTTGCGTTGCGCCTCCAGCGCCTTAACCGGGATCATCGCCGACCCTTTCCGCCTTGGCCCGGTCGGTCATGTCCCATTCGCCGAAGCGGGCGAGATGGTCGTAATCGCCGGGAAACCGCGCCTCGAACACCGCGCGCCGCGCCGTATAGCCCTGTTTTTCGCCTTGATAGGCTCTGATCAGCGTGACGAACCGCGCCCAGATCGCGTCGATCTCGGGCGGGGTCAGGGCTGTGTCCAGCACCTTGTCGCCTGAAAGCCCGATGTAGGAGATCAGCGCGACCTCCGCCGGATCGCCGAAAGCCCCCCGCTCGGCCATCGCGGCGGCCAGATGCAGCTGCAGGTCGAAATTCTCCTGCTGCTTCTTGGTCGGCGGCGTGCCGGTCTTGTAGTCGATCAGGTGCAGACGGCCGTCGGGCAGGATATCGACCCGGTCGGGAATGCCGAACAGCGTAAAACCCGTATCCTCGACCGCCACTTCGCCCTTGGTTTCGACCTGCCAGGTGGTTCCACCATGTTTGCGGTCCTGCTCCAGCACGTGATCGGCGGCCTTGGCGATGCGGGCAAACCACAGAAGACGGGCGGAGGGGAAGGGGGTTTCCTCGGCCAGAACCGTCTCTGATATGGCCAAAAGCCGCGCTTTCGCCTCGGCAAGCGTCTCCTCGGGCCGCTCCTTGACGAAGCGTTCCAGGATGCGGTGGATCGCATTGCCCCGGTCGCGCGGATCGGGTTCGGGGCGCAAAGGGTCCAAGGGTTGCAGGCGCAGGATATAGCGCGCGTAGATCGCATAGGGGTCGCGGATCAGCGTCGCGATACGGGTCAGCGACAGGCGATCCGGCCGGGCGGTCCGCGGCGGCGCGGGAGAGGGGCGCGGCGCGGGCGGAACGGGCGTCTCAGGCGTCTCCAGCAGCGCGGCGCGGGCGGTCCAGGCGGCACCCCGCGCCTTCATCGCGCGCAAAGCCTCGGGCCCGTGGCGGTCGGGCAGCCCCTCCATCAGGTTGCAAAGCCGGTTCAACCAGCGCGCAGGCACCGTCTCGGCCTCGGCATCTCTTTGAGAACGCGAGAGAATAACCTCCGTCCCCGCGACCGCCAGCTGCCAGTCATGCGCCGAAAGCCCGATCTGGCGTTCGGGCAGCAACAGCCCCGCCTCTTTCCGCATCGCGCGGTTCAGCCAGGGGTCCGGCCCCGGCGTCGCGGGCCAAGTGCCCTCGTTGAGCCCTGCCAGAACCAGCCGCTCGGCCTGCACCTCCCGGGCCTCTCGCGGCCCGTGGATCGAGACCAACGGATGCGCCAGCACCGCCGTCCGCACCGTCTCGCCCGCGATCTGAGCCTCGAAAAGGCGGCGATAGTCACTGTTTGACAGCTCCGCCCCCTCGGACGCCTCGGCCTGCAGCTTTTGCAGGAAGGCCAGCGCGGCGATGCCGGCGTCCTTCTTCCACAGCTCGGACTCCGGCCCGCACGCCAGTGCCTCGGCCGTGGCGATGTGCCGCGTCAGGTGGTCGGCCAGGGTTTTCGGCGACGGAGAGGCCAAAAGCTCCAAGGCCGCGCCCATCCGGCGGCCCCAATCGGCGGCGCCGGGCCGGGCGGCGGCCCAATCGGTGAAGAAAGCGGCATCGGGGAAGGCCGGACCGTGGCGCCGCAGCTGCAGTTCCAGCTCGCGGGTCAGCAAAAGCGACAGGCCGCGGGCGGCGCCGCTGCCAGCCAAAGGGTGTTTCAGCAGCGCGACCAGCACGTCGGGCGTCACCGGCGCCTCGAAGGCGCGGGCGATCTGGCGCAGGAAACGGCCGGGTGGCGACAGGGCCAGCGGCACGCCCGCGCTGTCGTCGGGCAGGATGCCCCATCGGTCGAGTTCGGCCGCCACGCGCCGTGCCAGGCTGCGATCCGGCGTGATTAGAGCCACTTTTCGCCCCTGCGCCACCGATTGCCGCAGAGCAAGCGCGATGGCCAGCGCCTCTTCCCGCGGGCTGCGGGCCAGGATCAGCGACAGGCCTTCGGTCGCCTGCCGC
Organism: uncultured Pseudorhodobacter sp.; assembly: GCA_945952425.1. GTDB lineage: Bacteria > Pseudomonadota > Alphaproteobacteria > Rhodobacterales > Rhodobacteraceae > Stagnihabitans. Next base: position 5,988 of record CAMFIX010000035.1, read on the forward strand.
AGGTCGGGCAGGGTCGTGCCCTCCTCCCGCCACTGGTCGGTCACCGGCGCCGGACGCAAGGACAGCGAAATCAGCCGATTGCGCGCCGGGTCGGTCGGAGGGCTCGCGGTCCAGGGGGTGAAAGCGGCGGGTTCCAGGCCCAGGCTCTCGGCCAGCCTGCGATAGCGATACTGCGGATGGTCCTCCGAGGTCAGCTGCTCGGCCATCGTCTCCCAGACCTTGGCGGGCAGGTCGGGGTCGAAGCCCGGCAGGACCAGCGCGCCTTCGGGATGCCGCGCGACGGCCTGCATCAACAGCAAATTCGCCCCGCGCGAGGCGGTGGAGCCCGCGACGATCACCGGCCCAAACAGTCTCTGTGCAAGCCTTTCCGCAGCCTGCCGCGCCCGGCTGCCCTCGATCAGCGGGGCAACGATGCGCAGAAAGGCCTGGGTCCGCGCCCAATGCGCGGAATGGCCCGAAACGTCCAAAGCGGCCAGCGTCTCGGCGGCGACGCCCTCGTCCTGCATCTCGTCGGCCAAGGCGCCGAGGCTCTGCGCCAGGTCGAACAGCGCGGCACGGGGGGCAAGGTCGGGCTGGGCGTCCAGCAGGCGTTCGACCAGCCGTGAGAGGTCCAACAGCCGGGACAGGCGGCCCGGCGCGGGGGGCAGGTCGGCCAGAACCGGGTGGCGGGCAAGGTCGGACAACACGAAAAACCGCGGGAGGAGGCTGGGGGCGCCTTGGGCAAAGACCGCCTTCACCCGCCGCTCCATCCGTTGAGAGTTCAGGAAAAGCGTGACATCCGAGGGGTTTGCATGCCGCGCCCGAAGCCCGTGCACCAGCTCGGCCGCGAAATCGACGCCGGGGGGGAGGAAGGCGACCTCACCCATGAAGCAGCGCCTCCGCCAGCGGGATCGCGCCCGGATGGCCGACGTCGCACCAGCCGCCCTGGTGGATCGTGCCGTAAAGCCGCCCCTCGGCAATCAGCCGGTCCCAGAGCAGGTTCATCGAAAACCGCGCCTCGGCAATCTCGGCCAGCCGCCCGGCACGGAGGATCTGCGCGCCGAGGTAGATCGGCGCCACCGCCCCATTCGCCCGGGTCAACCGCCCGTTTTCCATGAGAAAATCGCCGGTGCCGGTATGGCCGGTCGCCCGCTCCCGCGGCGCGAGCAGCACCAGCGCATCCATCCTGTCATCCCAGGCAGCGGCGAGCTCTTCCAGCGGATTGGCGCCCGTCCAGACCGCATCGGTGTTCAGCGTCATCACCGGCCCCGGCCCCGTCAGCGCCAGCGCCGCCTTGAGCCCGCCGCCGGTTTCCAGGATGACGTCCTCATGCACGCGGGTCACACCGGGGGGCAAAACCGCGTCGATCTGGTCGCCCAGGTAATGCGTGTTGATGAAGCGCGGGCCGACGGAATGCGTCTCTGACAAGGCCAAAGCATGGGCCAGCAGCGTCTTGCCGCCGACCTCGATCAGGGGTTTCGGGCGGCTGGCTGTCAGCGCGCCCATACGGGTGCCGAAGCCTGCGGCGAAGAGGAAGAGGGGGAAGCTCATGGCAGGGTCGCGCAAAAGGCGCGCAGCCGGGCCAGGGCGGGATGCGCGAGGTTGCGGTTCAGCTGGGCGCGGACGCGGGGGATCATGGCCAGATACCGCGGCTTGCCCTGCGCGGCCAGCCGGGCAAAGACGCCAAGAATGCGCAAGCTGCGCTGGGCGCCGAGCGCGGCATGGGCGGCGGCAAAATCGGGCGAGGGATCGAAGCGGGCGACGAGATGCGCCTCCAACTCTGCGGGCACGTCGCGGCGAGCGTCCTGGGTCAGCGAGACGAGGTCATAGCCGGGCTGGCCCATCTGGCCGAGCTGGAAATCCAGCAGGCCGATGCGGGCAAGACCGGGGCGTTGGGGCAGAAAAAGCAGGTTCTCGGCATGGTAATCGCGCAGAATCAGGACGCGGGGGCCATCGGCCAGCGCCAGAGTCTCGGTCATCAGGCCGGTGAAATCGGCGCGGGCCTGGGGGCTCGCGGGGGCATAGGTGTCGAGCGCGAGCGCCGCAGCCTCGGCCCAATCGGCGGCGGAAAGGTCGGGCAGGCCGGGGGGCGCGGGATGGGCTTGCAGATGGCGGAGGACATCGGTGGCGGCCTCGTAAAGCGGCAGCTGCAGGCTGGGGTCGCGGGCGATGACGGCGGGGAAAAGGTCGTCGCCGAGGTCTTCGACGAGGAGAAAACCGCGGGGGATATCCTCGGCAAGGATTTGGGGGGCAGAGAGGTCGAGCGCGGTCAAGTGACGGGAAATGCGGGCGAAATCCTCGACGCGGTCGGGTTGGCCGGGGGGGGCGTCCATCAGGAGCGCATCGGGAAGGCGGGTATAGCGGCGGGCGGAGGCGTCGCCGGTCAGGGGCTGGCGGGGGCTGTCGGCGCGGTCGTGGCGGGCGAGGAAATCCTCGGCCTGCTGGTCGCGGAAGGCGCGGGGCAGGTCGGGCAGGTCGGGAGAGAGCGTGACGCGGCGACCCTCGCCCCAGGGGGAAAATGCCAGGCGATAACCCTCGGGCAGGGCGCGGCCCAGCCGGTCGGGCCATTCGACCAGGCAGATCGCGGTGGCGAAAGCATCTTCCAGCCCAAGCTCCAGCACCTCGTCGGGATGGGTCAGGCGGTAGAGGTCGGCGTGCCAGATCTCGGGCCTGCCGGGATAGGTCTGCACCAGGGTGAAGGTTGGCGAGGGCACCTCGGTCGCCTCGCCCAGCCGAGCCCGGATCAGCGCCCGGGCGAGATGGCTTTTGCCCGAGCCGATGGGCCCGTCCAGCAGCAGGGTATCGCCGGGGCCAAGCAGGCCTGCCAGCGCACGACCCAGCGCCGCGGTGTCGGTTTCATCCACAAGATCGAAGGTCTGGACCATGGCCAGACACTAAAGGATGTGGCTCTGCGGGGGAAGAGGGCGCCATGACGGAAGCCCGGGCGGCCTTGCGACCGCCCGGGCCTTCGAAGCTGCAGAGGCCCCCGGCGCAGGATCGGGCGCCGGGGTCAGCTTCGCACGTCAGGCACGCTTCAGCTCGGCGCCTTTCATGAAGACCGCTTTCGGCGCGGCCGCGGCATCGCGCAGCCGGTAGCCGGTCATCGTCGCCCCTCCGGCCAGCGGCACGAAGCGCGCCTCGACCATGCGGCCATCCAAGAGCCGCAGATCGGCATTCCAGGCGCTGCGCGCGCCGGTTTGGGCTGCGAAATCCTCCAGGTCGCTCCAGACCTGCGTCGGCGAGCACCTTTCGCGCCAGGTGTTCGAGACGCTGCGCAAGGTCGCCTCGGCCAGGTTCGCCGCCGGGTTCACGCCCCAAAGCTCGGCATAGGCCTCGTTCGACATCACCAGCTGCCCGGCCGAGGTGAAGACGGCGATCGCCTCCTTGACCTGGTCCAGCACGGACTGGCCGATCTCCAGGTCGGCGCGGAAGCGGCGGGTGCGGATCATCTCGGAGGAGATGTCTTCGAACATCAGGGCCAGCGCGCCATTGGGATGCGGGCGGCCGATGACGCGGTAGGTCTGACCGCCGGGCAGGCTCCAGGTCTCTTCATAAAGGCCCGAGGCGGCGGCGCGCTCCATCTCCATCAACTGGCGGCGCCAGTTGCGGTAATCCTTCGGCTCGGGGATCATGTTGCGGTCGCGCATCCCGTCCAGCACCGACAGAAGCGAGGGGCGCATGGTCAGGAAATCGGCTGGCAGGCCGGTCAGGTCCACGAAGGCGGAGTTAAATGACAAGAGCAGGCGGTGCTTGTCAAAGATCGCGAGGCCGACATGCAGATTGGCGATGGTCTTGGTCAGCGTCACCATGAAATCGCGCAAGGCGGTTTCGGCCTGCACCAGAAGGTCGATGGGCGTGGCGAAATGCAGCTTTTCCTCGCCGCTTTCGGTGGTCACGACGTCATACCAGGCCTCGTCGCCATCGGCGAGCCCCAGGCGATAGCGCTTGCCCTCGCCCTTGGTCGGGCCGCGGGTCACGACGGGTTCGCCGAAGATATGCGGCAGGGGCCAGGTCAGATCCTGGTTGGTCAGAACCTCGGCGGCGCGCAGCATATAGGCGTTGTTGGCCCAGATCACATCGCCATTCGCCCGCTCTTTCCAGATCAGGGCCGAGCTGCGGGCGGCGGTTTCGCGCAAGAGCGCGATCTCTTCCTCCATCGCGCGCATCGCCATCATGTCCTGCCCGCCCGGAGCGATCTGGTGGCTGGGGTCGGTCAGCACGACACGGGTGAGGCCGCCGCGCAATTCGGCTTGCAGGTGAAGGGCTTGGCCATTGGCGGGCGCCGCGGTCATCGTCAGCGCGCCGTCCAGCGCCAGTCGCAAAAGCCGCGGTTCCAGCTCGGCGAAATGCGGGGTCAGCCAGCCCATCAGCCGGGCCCAGGGCGTGCCCTGTGCCGGGATCGCGGCCAGAAGCGCGCGGGCGCCGGGGGTCGAGTCGATCAGGGTTTCGCCATCGAACAGGAAGACCGTGGCCGAGGTATCCTCGGCAAAGACCGAGACCGGCGCCCGGCGTTGCCGACGCTCCAGCCAGATCATCGCGACCAGGGCCGCCCCCGCCGTGGCCAGGGCCAGGAATACAAGCTCGATTTGCAGAACCCAGGTCACGCCGGCCTCCTCGTTGTTGTCGAGGTCGAAGCTAGGCACACGAGGTTAACAAAGGTTTAAGTAAATAATTCCCTTTTTTACTTGATCGGAACCGCGTCAAATCTCCATCGGGCGGTTCTCGCCCATCGTCCCGGGCGCATCGGCCAGCAGCTGCGATTCGGGCCAGACCACCTCGACCACGGCGCCGGACCGCTCCGGCCGCTCGCCGGGACCCGAGAACGGATCGGAGGCATTGGCGAAGGTCAGGCTGGCGCCAGAGCGTTCCAGCAGGGTCTTGGCAATGAAAAGCCCCAGCCCCATGCCCTCATACCCCGGGCGGCTTTCGACGCGGCGGGTGCCGACGAAAGGGTCGCCGATCCGTGACAAGACGTGAAAGGGAAAGCCGTCGCCGTCGTCGACGATGCGCACGCGGATCTGGTCCTGCACATGCTCCAGGTCGATCCAGACCTTGGCCACCGCGAAATCGACTGCGTTCTGGATCAGGTTGCGCAACCCGTGAATGACCTCGGGCCGCCGCCAGACCCGGGGCTGGCGGTCCAGCCCGATGCCGTCGACGATCTCGACCCGCTTGCCGCGGACCAGATGCGGCTCGGCGGCTTCGCGGACCAGGGCGATCAGCGGGGCCTGGCGCAGGTGGAGGTCGTCCTTCCCCGCCCGCCCCATGTCGCGCAGGATGTCGCGGCAGCGGTCGGCCTGGGCGCGGATCAGCAGCGCATCTTCGCGCGCATCGCCCTCCAGCTCGTCCACCAGCTCGGAGGCCACCATCTTGATCGTGGCCAAAGGCGTCCCCAGCTCATGCGCCGCCGCCGCCACCACGCCGCCCAGGTCGGTCAGCTTCTGCTCGCGCGAAAGCGCCATCTGCGTCGCCAGCAAAGCATCCGCCATCGCCCGCATCTCCACCGCGATCCGCCGCGAGAAGATGGCGATGAAGACCGTGCCCGAGACCACGGCCAGCCAGAAGCCGATCTCGAACTGGTGGGGCAAGGTGACGACAGAGCCATCGGCAAAGCGCAAGGGCTTGAAGACGAAGGCGACGGCCGTCACCAGCTGCACGGCCAGCCCGCCGAGGAAGACGGTCGATTTCAGCTCCAGCGCGGCGGCGGAGATCGTGACGGGCACGATGACCAGCAGGATGAAGGGATTGTCGAGGCCCCCGGTCATGCCGACCAGATAGACCAGCTGCACGAGGTCGAAGAGCAGCAAAAGCATCGCCTCGTGGTCGGCCAGCCTGCGGTTGCCGGGAAAGACCGTGGCGCAGACGATGTTCAGCGCCATGGCGGCGCCGATGGCCAGGGCGCAGGGGCCGACCGGCACGATCAGCCCGAACCAGGCATTGGCCGCCACCAGCACGACGATCTGCCCCACGACCGCCATCCAGCGCAGGGTCGTCAGCGTGCGCAGGCGAACCCATTCGCCCTCGCTGAAATCCCGCCCCGAGGGCCCGGGCAATTGGTCCATGGTGCACCCCTCGCGTCTGCCTTGGGGAATTGTTATGGTCCCGCCGTTTCGCAAGCAATGGAGTGCAGGATGGGCGCGGGTCAGATCATCGCTATCACCGGGGCCGTGACCCTGGCTGCCGTCTTGGGGGTCACGACCTATGTCGTCACCAAGGGTCGGGCCAGTGACGCCTTCGCGCAGTGCCGCTCTGGCACCGTGGTGGGCGGGCAGATCGGCGGGCCTTTGGCGCTGCACGATGCCAAGGGCGTGGCGGTGACCGATAAGGAGATCCTCGCCACCCCCGCGCTGGTCTATTTCGGCTATGCCAGTTGCCCCGATGTCTGCCCCATCGACAATGCCCGCAACGACGAGGCCGTCGATCAGCTGGCGAAAGAGGGGCTGACGGTGACGCCGGTCTTCATCTCGGTCGATCCGACGCGCGACACGCCCGATGTTCTGGCCGGCTATCAAGAGGCCTTCACCCATCTGCGCGCCTATTCCGGCACCGAAGAGCAGATCGCCGCTGCCGCCAAGGCCTACAAGGTCTATTACCAGGTGCCCGCCGACAAGACGCCGGGTTACGCCGTGGATCACACGACGATGACCTATCTGATGCTGCCCGGCAAAGGCTTTGCCGATGTCTTCCAGCGCGAGGACACCGCCCAGGACATCGCCACACGCACGGCTTGTTATCTTAAGTCCAGCTAGTTAGCCTTCCGCAATCCTGGAGGGGGAACCATGTCCGAAGATCAGCCGGAGATCGGGCCGGATCGCAGCCTGCTATTGGTCGACGATGACGAGGCTTTCGTGAAGCGCCTGGCCAAGGCGATGGACAAGCGCGGCTTCCAGACCGAGGTCGCGCTGAGCGTCGCCGAGGGCCGCGCCCAGGTCGAGGCGCATGCGCCCGCCTATGCCGTGGTCGATCTGCGGC
>CAMFIX010000036.1 GCA_945952425.1 uncultured Pseudorhodobacter sp.
CGGCAAAGGTGGCCTTGTCCTTCTCCATCACCGCATTGGCGTTGGACAGCATCCCCTCGTCCGGCAGGATCGTCAGGATGTTGATGTCGCTGCCGGCGAGCAGGTTGTTCGTCACCCATTTCAGGCTGTCGACATCCAGCGAGACCTTGGCCTTCAGATCCTTCGCCTCGGCCAGGATGTTGGCTTCCATCCACTTGACCAGCTTGGGCTGGTCCTTGCCGAGCTTGGCGGTGTATTTCGCCACCGCCTTTTCCAGCGCAGCGATGGCGGTCAGCGTGGCGGTATAGCCCTTGCCCATGGCCTTGGTCACATCGTCGATCGCATCGCCGATCGAGACGCCCGAGACCGCGCCTTTCTTGACATGCTTGTCGCGCTCGGTATTCCAGGCGCTGTGCAGCTTGGCGAAATCGGTCATGGTGGCCCCCTTTTTCGGCACCCTATCAGGCGGGGCCCCGGGCGAGAGGGGGAAAATTCAGTCTTCATCCTCAACGCTGCCGCGCCCGGCCTTCACCCCGGCGCGGACTTTTTTCGCCACCAGGCGGCGCTGCACCGACCCATAAGTTGGCTTGGTCGCAATCCGCCGCTTGGGCACGATCAGGGCCTGGCGGATCAGCTCGACCAGCCGTTCCCGCGCGATCTCGCGGTTCTGCGCCTGGGAGCGGGTGTCCTCGACCTGGAGGACGATGGCGCCTTCGGTGGTCCAGCGGCGCCCGGCCAGCCGCTTCAGACGTGCCTTGACCGCGGGGGTCAGATGCGGCGAACGCTCGGCCTCGAAGCGCAATTCGACGGCGGTGGAAACCTTGTTCACATTCTGCCCGCCGGGCCCGGAAGAGCGCACGAATTGCTCGGTCAGTTCCCAATCGGCGATGGATATCGTGTCGTTGATCTGCAGCATGTTCTTCCAAACGAGAAAGGGTCGCACGGCGGCGACCCTTCCCGAGTTCCAAGGAGATGGGCCAGTTAGGGCCAATCCAACTTGGGCAGATTTTTCAAGGGGTTGCCCTTAGAAAATCATCCTCCAAGCTGTCCCGACGCCTCTCTCCAATATCACTCTAGACACTGGATCACCTCCTTTCGAATGGTTGCCGATAGGGGTAGCGTGACATAGTTTTGCGCTTTGTCAAAAGCTTTCCGCAACGGGTTGTGCCAATTTCGCTATAATGAGACGGAATGGCAAAAGACCGAACAAAGCGATGGCAAATTTGACGCACCAGTCGGCCAGGCCCAGGGAAACCCAATAGGGAACGGCGGGGCCGAAGCCCAGAAGCGGGCCCATCTGCCCGGCCCAGGAGACGTCGTTGCCGGGCTCCAGAAAGGTCAGGGAGCCTGCGAAGGCGATGGTGAAGAAGACCACGCTGTCCAGCGTCGAGCCGACCAGGGTGGCGGTCAGCGGCGCGCGCCACCAGGCCGCGCGGCGAAAGCGGTTGAAGATCGAGATGTCCAAGAGCTGGCCCAGCGCAAAGGCGGTCAAGGAGCCCATGGCGATGCGCAACGTGGTCAGCCCGGGATAGCCCGCGGCGACGACCGAGCAGATCAACCCGACGACGAATCCCGCCAGCACGACGATCCGGGCCGAGCGCGTGCCGTCCAGCCGGTTGATGATGTCGTTGACGAGGAAGGTGAAGGGATAGGTCAGCGCGCCCCAGGTGAGATAGGCGCCGAGCGGGTGGTTCACCAGGATGTTCGAGGCGACGACGATGGTCGCCATGGCAAGGATGCCAGGCAGAAGCGTTTTCATGTGCTTTCCGTTTTTTACAAGGTAGCGGAGACTTGGGTTCGCCCGAAGGCAGGCGGCGTTTACGCCCGCTGCGTCAGTCGGGCAAGCGGTATTCCACCAGCTCTTCGCGAAAGACCTTCAGGAAATTGTCGTCCGAGATCATCGAGGCGATCAGCGCGGCGTCCTGCCGCCAGAGGCTGAGGCCCTCCAGGTTGTCGTGCAGGCCCAAGGGCGTGGTCAGCAGGATCGTGTCGTTCACCGGGCCGTCGGCAATGTCGAACCGGCGGATGCGGCTGGCGAAACCGGCGGGGCCAGCGAAGAAGCGCTCCAGGATGTACAGCCGCCCCTTGTCGTCGAAAGCGGCGTCCGAGATGCGCCAGTCGCCATCGCGGGGCAGCGTATAGCGCCGCTCCCAGGCCGTGCCGGACCAAAGGTAGACCGGGAAGTCCCCAGGGCCGACGGGGTATTCCGGGATCAGCCAAAGCCCGCCATCCGGGGCGCGGGCGATGGATTCAAAGGCGGTGTTGGGCGGATAGATCGCGAATTCCTTCGGCCGCGGCATCCTGACCGCCGCTGCTCCCAGCTGCGGATAGGCCATGACCCGCGCCGTCCCCTCGGTCGAGACCCAGGCCCGTCCGTCCGGCGCCACGGCCAGCCCCTCGGTGTCGTTCTGCCCCGGCCGCAGCGGCTTGCCATCGGCGTCCAGCAGCGGCTGGGTGCGCCCCGAGGTGACCTTGACGATGCGGCCTTTGTCGCGCGTGATCGCCAGTCGCAGGAAAAACCCCTTGTCCGACATGGTGACCGCATGCAGCCCATCCGGCGCCATGTGCAGTGCGGAATAGCCGCCGCCGGGCAGGTGTTTCAGGTCGACGGCCTGCAGGAACCCCGGCCCCGGCAAGGGCCCCGCGGCGCCGTGCAGGCCAAGCGTCCAGACCCACAGGATCAGTTGGCGGACAAAACCGCGGCGCATTGTTCGGGCAGGTCCGACATCAGGAACTCCCGCGCCGTCCGCTTGTGCGGTTGCGGTTTGGGCGGGTTCTTCGGGGGTTTCGGATGCAGATAGGCGTCCGAGACCCAATACATCAGCGTGTCGTCGCAGCCATTGCCGCCTTTCGAAAGCTCGGAGACCGAGGGTTTCTGCACCTGGCACTCCGTCGCGCCGGCCGGGCATTTCAGGCGCACATGCATATGGTCCTGGTGTCCCGCCTCGGGCCGCAGCTTTTGCAGCCAGGCGGTGTCGGCCGGTGTCGCCGACTTGCAGATCTCGATCTTGACCGCCGCCGACACGAAAATCCGGTCGACGCGGGGGTCTTGCGCCGCCAGTTTCAGCACCTGGCGATAGCTGTCGTCGTAATTGCCGTTCACGCTTAGCTGGTCATCGGTGCGGATCGAGATGGCCGACATCTTCTCGCGCTCGGCCACCGAATGGTTCAGCCGGTCGGGTTTCGAAAACCAGATGTCGGCATCCAGCCCCATCTGGTGGCTGGCATGGCCCGAGATCATCGGCCCGCCGCGCGGATTGCCGATGTCGCCGATGTAAAGCCCCTTCCAACCGGCCGAGGTCACGGCGGCGGAGAGATCCTCCAGATACGAGACCATCACCGGGTTGCCCCAGTTGCGGTCGCGCGACAGGCGCATGGCCTGCCAGGTCGGCCCGGTCTCCGGCAGCTCGACATTGCCCGCCGCGCAACCGCGGCCATAGGCGCCGATGGGCATGGCGGGGCCCTGCGTGGGCTGCGTCTTTTGCGAGAAGAGCTTGGCCGCCGTGGTCTCGGCCATGGCCGGCGCGGCCAAAAGCAGCAGGATCGCCAGGAACTTCATCTTTCCCCCTTGGGCCTCACCCATGTCAGCAGCACCATCCCCAAAAGGAACAGAAGGATCAACGGGATGGCAATGCCCATGCGCTGGCTTCCGCTGATCGTCGTGGCCAAGGCAATCGCCGCTGGCGCGATGAAGGAGGTGACCTTGCCGGACAAGGCGTAAAGCCCGAAGCCCTCGGTCGCGCGTTCGGGCGTGGTGTGGAAGACCATCATCGTGCGGGACGAGGATTGCAGCGTTCCCCCCGCCGCGCCGATCGCCATGCCGCAGAGGTAAAACAGCTTGTCCGCCATGCCGGGCGCTAAGGGCAGGCCATAGACCGCCTGCGGAGTCATCCCCGCGATCACCAGGCAGACCAGGATCAGCACCCAGATCGACAGAACCATCACCGGCTTCGGCCCCCGCGCCGAATCCATCTTGCCGCCGAGCCAGCTGAACAGCGTCGCCGCCAGCGCCCCGGCGATGCCGAAGACGCCGATCTGGGTGATGCTCCACCCCAGCACCCCCGCCGCATAGACCCCGCCAAAGGCATAAAGCGCGTTCAGCGCGTCGCGGTAGATCATGGAACTCATCAGATGGGCAAACAGCGAGGGCCGTTGCGGCAGGTCGCGGATCAGCGTGCCCAAGGAGCGCAGCGCCCGCGCCGTGCCGGTGCCGATCCGCGGCACCTCGCGCACCCAAAGCACGAAGGGCACCATGAAGACGACATACCACAGCGCGGTGAAGGGGCCGACGACGCGCGTCCCCTCGCGCAGGGCGGCGTCCAGCCCGAAGGCAGGCGCCAGGCCGATCAGCGTCTTCCCCGTCTCGCCGCTTTCGGCAAAAAACAGCAGCATGATGACCAAGGCGATGATCCCGCCGAGGTAACCGAAGGCGAAACCATAGCCCGAGACGCGGCCCATCTCCTCGTCTGTGGTCAGGTCGGGCATCAGGGCGTTGGTGAAGATCGTGGCGAATTCCATGCCGATCAGGCCGACGCCGAACCAGATTTGCGCCATCAACAGGTCGGGCGCGTCGGGGGTCAGATACCACAGCATCCACGACCCCACGACATAGGCAGCCGAGAAGCCCCAGATCCAGGGCATCCGCCGCCCCGCCCCATCGGCAAAGGCGCCCAAGAGCGGCGCCAGCACGGCGATGGCCAGCCCCGAAAGCGACTGCCCCCAGCCCCAATAGCTTTGCGCGGCAGCGCCCGCGGCCTCGGGCGCCAGGCCCTGGCCCGCGAAATGCGCCGTGGCGATCTGCTGGAAATAGGGGCCGAAGACGAAGGTCAACAGCAGCGTGCTGTAAGGCTGGCTCGCCCAGTCGAAGAACCACCAGCCCCAGATGCGTTTCGACTGCGCCATAACCGCCTCCGTTTTCCGCCGAATGAAGCCCGAAGCGCCGCGATTAAGCAAGCCAGAGATTGCGCCCGCGGCCCCGGCAGGCTACCACATCTGCGAGAAGCGAAAGGGCCCGTCATGACCTCGATCCTGCAAATCCTCCTCATGCTCGTCGGCATCGCCCGCTGGATCGTGCTGGTCCATGTCATCATGAGCTGGCTGATCAATTTCCAGGTGCTGAACCTGCGCCAATCCCTGGTCGCCCAGGTCTGGTATGCGCTGAACCGCACCCTGGACCCGGTCTATTCCCGCGTGCGCCGGCTGTTGCCCGCCACCGGCGGCATCGACTTCGCGCCGCTGATCGTGCTGCTGGTGATCTATGGGATCGAGATCGTCATCCGCAACAATCTCTACTACCGCTGATCGGGATTAACCCCGCCTTAACCTAGATCGGGGCAGAACGACCATGTGTTCCAGATCGCGCCCATGACCTCACCGGAAGAGCTGCTCCACCAGGTTTGGGGCTTTGCGGGCTTTCGCCCCGGTCAGGAAGAGATCGTCCAGGCCGTCATCGCCGGTCAGCCGACGCTGGCCATCATGCCGACGGGCGGGGGGAAGTCGCTGTGCTTTCAACTTCCGGCGATTTGTCGCGATGGGGTGACCGTGGTAATCTCGCCGCTGATCGCCTTGATGCGCGACCAGGTGCGGAGCCTGCGCGAGGCGGGGGTGGAGGCCGGGGCGCTGACCTCGGGCAATACGGAATCCGAGACGGAGGAGGTGTTTTCGGCGCTGGATGCGGGGAGGCTGAAGCTTCTCTATCTCGCGCCCGAACGGCTGGGGCTGGCGGGCACGGTGCAGATGCTGAAACGCGTGGGCGTCAGCCTGATCGCGGTGGACGAGGCGCATTGCGTCAGCCAATGGGGCCACGACTTCCGTCCCGATTACCTGCGCATCGGCGAGTTGCGGCGGACGCTCGGCGTGCCCTTGGCCGCCTTCACCGCCACCGCCGATGCCGAAACCCGGGCCGAGATCGTCACGCGGCTGTTTGACGGCGCGCCGCCGCGCACCTTCCTGCGCGGCTTCGACCGGCCGAACATCCGCCTGTGTTTCGCGGTGAAAGACAGCCCGCGCGACCAGATCCTCGCCTATGTCAAGGCGCGCAAGGGCCAGTCCGGCATCGTCTATTGCGGCAGCCGCTCGAAATGCGAGGTGCTGGCCCAGGCCCTGCGCGAGGCAGGCCATCCCGCGATCTATTACCATGCCGGGATGGACCCGGAAGAGCGTCGCCAGGCCGAGCTGCGTTTCCAGCAAGAGGACGGGCTGATCGTCGTGGCCACCGTCGCTTTCGGCATGGGGATCGACAAGCCCGATATCCGCTGGGTCGCCCATGCCGATCTGCCGAAGTCGATCGAGGGCTATTACCAGGAAATCGGCCGCGCCGGTCGTGATGGCGGGCCGGCGGATACTTTGACGCTCTATGGGCCGGAGGATATCCGGCTGCGACGTTCCCAGATCGACGAGGGTGCCGCGCCGATCGAGCGGAAAGAGGCCGACCATGGGCGGCTGAACGCTTTGCTGGGTCTGGCAGAGGCCACGGCCTGTCGGCGCCAGGTTCTGCTGGGCTATTTCGGCGAGGACTCTGCCCCTTGCGGCAATTGCGACCTGTGCGAGCGGCCTGCCAAGCTGTTCGATGCGACCGAGGCGGTGCGCAAGGCGCTGTCGGCCGTGCTGCGCACCGGGCAACGCTTTGGCGCCGGGCATCTGATCGACGTCTTGACCGGCACCCTGACGACCAAGGTGAAAGAGCGCGGGCATGACCAGCTGCCGACCTATGCCGTCGGCCGCGACCTTTCGAAACCCGCCTGGAACGCGGTTTTCCGCCAGATGATGGGCCGCGATCTTCTGCGCCCCGACCCGGAACAGAACGGCGGGCTTTACATGACCGAGGCCGCGCGGCCCGTGCTGCGCGGCGAGGTTCAGGTGACCCTGCGCGCCGATACGGTGGAAAAGGCCGAGCGCGGTTATGTCTCCAAGGCCGCGGCGCAGGTGCAGGAGGAAGACCTGCCGCTGCTCTCGGCGCTGAAGGCCAAGCGGCGGGCTTTGGCCGAGGCGCAGGGCGTGCCGGCCTATGTCATCTTCCCCGACCGCACCCTGATGGAACTGGCCGAGGTCAAGCCGCAGACGCTGGACGAGATGATCGGCATCACCGGCATCGGGGTGAAAAAGCTGGAAAGCTATGGCGCGGCGTTTCTGGCGGTGATCCTGGGGGGGGCGGTCGATCTGCCCTCTCCGGCGCGGCGCAAGCTCGTCGGGCGCGAGGCGGGTGCGGTTTTCGACCGGCTGGCCGAGGCGCAGCTGGCCCTGTCGCGGGGCGAGGATGGGACGGGGAAATACCTCAGCTGCACCCATGCCACGCTCCGCCAGATCGCCGAACGGCGACCGGCGAGCCTGGACGAGCTGCATCATGTGCAGGGCATGGGCGAGCAAAAGGTCGAACGCTTCGGCGCGGCCTTCCTGGAGATTTTGCGGGACGGCTAAGGGCGGCCCCATGCAAAGAACCCGCGGCCCTTGCGGGGCCGCGGGCGGGTCGGCGGGGGCAGGGGGAGCCCCAGTGGTGTGGGGAACGTGCCGACCCGTCAGGCGAGGCTTGCGCCTCGACCCGTCACTTCAGGTTCTGCGCCACGCTGTCGGCAAAGGCGCGGATCATGGCGTGGTAATATTCCGGCGTATCGGTGAAAGCGGCCTGCAGCGGCTTGCCATCGTCGGTAAAGCTCGCCGCGGCCTTGCTGGTCACCGACAGCTTGTAGGCGTCGAAGGCCGAATTGTCGGTCTCGGACGAGATGTTGACCTGGCCGCTCAGCACGGCATCCTCCATCCCCATCGCGGATTTGAACGAGTTGGTCAGCGCCAGCTCGTCGATGTCGACGGCCAGGGTGGCGCCGTTGGTGTCGATCCGGTCGACCAGGCGGGCGGCGATCGCATCCTTCAGGTCGGCGGCGACATTGGACCAGTATTTCGCCGCAGCAGGGTTCTGGATCGCGTCGATGTCGGCGGTCACCTTGATGTCTTTCACGCCGGTCGCGGCCATGGCGGGCAAGGCGAAAGCGATCAGGGCGGTGGCGAGAAGGGTCTTGGCTTGCATGTCACTCTCCTGTGTTGGCCGGTCATCCGGCTCCTGCCAATACAACGTTTCGCTGCGGATAGGGTTCCCGAAAAAATCGCCATGCTGCGCAGCAAGCCTTTGAAAATAAATGTGTCTTATAAGGGAACCCTTTGCCGATCCCCGCGTTTGCCGCGCCGCAGAAAAGAAAAAGCCCCGGCGTCCGAAGGGCGCCGGGGCAGGTGGGCGGGAGAAGGCGGGGTCAGGCTTCCAGCGTCTCGGTCGAGGCGAAGAACATCGCCTGGCTGACGGCCGAACGCAGCTGTTCCTCGGAAAACGGCTTGGTGATCAGGAAGGCCGGTTCGGGCTTTTCGCCGGTCAGAAGCCGCTCGGGGAAGGCGGTGATGAAGATCACCGGAATGTCGGGGAAGCCTGCGAGGATGTCGTTCACCGCGTCGATGCCCGAGGAATTGTCGGCCAGCTGGATGTCGGCCAGGATGAGGTCGGGGATCTCGCGGCCCGCAAGCTCCACCGCCTGGCGCCGGGTGCGGGCCACGCCGGTGACGCGGTGGCCGATGCCGGTCACGATGTCGCTGATGTCCATCGCGATGATCGCCTCGTCCTCAATGACCATGACCTTGCCGGAGACCGCGTCTTCCATCTCGGCCACGGCCTTGGCGATCAGGGCGGCGACCTCGGCGGGCTCGCTTTGCATGATGACGGCGATCTGCTCGTGGCTGAAACCTTCGATCACATGCAAAAGCAAAGCCTCGCGCGAGCCGGGGGTCAGCCGCGCCATATGCTCTTGCGCCCGGGCCGAGGTGCGGGTGTCGGGCAGGCCCAGCGGCGCGCCGGCCGAGGACCAGACGAGGTGGAAGGCATGAAAGAGCCCGGTGCGCGGGTCGGTCGCCAGCGCGATCACCGAACTGTCGACCAACAAAGCCTCCAGCGTCGCCGCGGCATAGCGGTCGCCGCTGTCTTGGCTGCCGGTCAGCGCGCGGGCATAGCGGCGCAGGAAAGGCAGCTCTCCGGCGATCAGGCTGGCCAGGTCGGTTCCACTTGTCATCTCATTCCTCCGGTCTTTTCATGGAACCAAACGCCCCGGCCCGCGTTTGGTTCCGTGACGGATGTGAAAAAGGAACGGCCATGGCGCAAGACAAACCCCAATCCCCGCAATTGCGCCGTGACATCGACGAGAACCTGAAACGGGTCTACGACGAGATTCTGGCCCAGGATGTGCCCGACCGTTTCAAGCAGCTGCTGGATCAGCTGAAGGCGAAGGAGGCGGGGAAATGAGCGATCCGCGCGACCAGCTGCCGGACCACATCCCCGCTTTGCGCGCCTTCGCGGTGTCTCTCACCCGCAACATGACCGAGGCCGACGACCTGGTGCAGGACACGATCCTGAAGGCCTGGTCGAAGTTCGACCGTTTCACCCCCGGCACCGATCTGCGGGCCTGGCTGTTCACCATCCTGCGCAACACCTTCTTTTCCGCACGGCGCAAGACCCGGCGCGAGGTGGCGGACCCCGATGGCATCCATGCGGGCGGGCTGTTCGAGGCACCGGCGCATGACGGGCGGCTTGCCATGGGCGACTTCCGCCGCGCGTTTGACCAGCTGTCTGCCGAACACCGCGAAGTGCTGATCCTCGTCGGCGCCAATGGCTATTCCTACGAAGAGGCGGGCGAGATGATGGGCGTGGCGACCGGCACGGCGAAAAGCCGGGCGAACCGGGCGCGGGCGCGGCTGGCGGAGTTGCTGAAGCTGGAGGCCGGCGAGGCGATGCTGGAGACCTCGGCCGCGACGCTGGCGGTGATGGGGCAATCGGGGCATCAGGCGGCATGAGACGCCTTGGACCGCGGTTGATGGGGCTGATGGGGCTGGCCCTTTTGCCGCTGACGGTGCTGGCCTATGTGCAGACCGCGCGCACGCAATCCATGTCCGACAGCCGGGCCGAGGCCGCGATCCTGGGCGACACCCTCTCCGCCGCGGCGCCGATGGACCGCGGCATCATGCGCGCGCGCGGTGCGGCGCAATCGCTGGCCGCCATCGTCGCAGGCCTGCCGCCCGAGGCCTGCAGCACCGCCCTGGCCCGCTTCGTGCAGGGCAGCGGCTTTTACTCCTTTGCCGGTTACACACAGGCCAATGGCATCATGGAGTGCAGCTCCAAGGGCACGCGGCAGGATTTCTCGGCCTCGGAGCGGTTTCGCGGGTTGATGGCCGGGGGCGTGCCGCGGATCTCCGCGATCCCGGCGGCCAAGATGTCGGGCACCGCCGTCCTGACCCTGACCGAGCCGGTGAAGGCGGGCGACCAGCTTCTGGGCATGGTCTCGCTGTCGATCCCGCAGGACGTGCTGCGCCACCAGGTCGACGACACCGCGGCGGCGCTGATCGTGCTGGACGCGGCGGGCAATGTCCTGACCTCGACCCTTGCGCTGGACCAGACGCCCGCCCGGCTGCCGCAGAACTGGCAGCCCTCGGCGCTGAGCGGCGACAGCGGGCAAAGCTTTGTCGGGCGCGCGGCGGATGGCAAGCAAAGCGCCTTTGCCCTGGTGCCCATCGCGGCCGGAGAAATCTATCTTCTGGGCAGCTGGCCCGTCGACCGGCTGGATGCCGATGTGCCGACCCCGGTCTTTCCGGCGCTGATCTGGGCGGCGAGCCTTCTGGTCGTCTGGATCGCGGCCGAGACGCAGGTGCTGCGCCATGTCCGCCTGTTGCGCGGCGCGATCACCGCCTTTGCCGCGGGCGACCGCCGCCTGCAGCCCCTGGACCTGCGTGCGCCGACCGAGCTGGCCCAGATGGGCCGCGCCTTCCAGTCGATGGCTCTGGCCGTCACCCAGGGCGAGGCCGAGCTGGAAAACACCATCCGGCAAAAGCAGATCCTGCTGCGCGAGGTTCATCACCGGGTGATGAACAATCTGCAGCTGATCGCCTCGATCCTGAACATGCAGGGCCGCACCACCCAGTCGCCCGAGACCAAGGCCGCGATGAATTCGATCAAAGAGAGGGTTCTGTCGCTGGCTACGATCCACCGCGAGCTTTACGTGACCGCGGGCCAGGCCGAGGTGCAGCTGGCCGAGCTTTTGCCGCAGATCCTGCGCAACCATCTGAAACTGGCGACGGTGCCGGGGCGGGTCTACGACCTGGATTTCCGCATCGACGACATCCGGCTGGCGCCCGAACAGGCGGTGCCCCTGGCCCTGTGGCTGACCGAGGGGATGGCCAATGTGATCCGCCACGGCGCGGCCAAGGGGGGCCGCGTGGCGGTCGGTCTGTCGCTGTTGCGGCAGCCGGATGGCACGGCGCGGCTGGTGCTGGAAAACCCGGTGACGGGGCCCGAGGGCGCCGCGGGGGCGCTGGGCGGGCAGCTGCTTGCCGCCTTCGCCCAGCAATTCGGCGGCGAGATGGCCCGCGGCCGCGAGGGCGAGACCTGGCGGCTTTCCGTCACTTTCCCCATCGCTCAGGCCTGACCCTTCCCCGCGGCCAGGACCGAGACCCACAGCATCAGCGGGATCGCCACGATCCCCCCGATCGGCCCCCAAAGTCTTATGCCGATCAGAAGCGCGACAAAGACCAGAAGCGCATTCATCTCCAGCCGCTTGCCGACCATGGTGGGGGTCACGAACTGGCTTTCGACAAAGATGATCGCACCGTAAGCCAGCGCGGGCATGGCGGCCATCGGGCCATCGAAGGCGGCGATCCCGGCCAGGCCCAGGGCCACGGTCAGAATCACCGGCCCGAGGTAGACGACGTAATTCATCAGGAAGGCCAGGGCACCCCAATGCACGGCGCTTTCCACGCCCAAGGCCTGCAGCGCCGCCGCGGTCGCGACCCCGAGCCCCAGGTTTATCAGCGTGATCGTGATGAAATAGCGCGAGACCAGCCGCTCGGCCCCGCGCAGCCGCGTGGCGAGCTCGTCCCGGCCCATGGAATCCGGCTGGCTGCGGGCGATGGAATCGTAAATCTCGTCGCGGGTCAGCAGGAAGAAGAACAGCGTGCCGACGAAGGTCACCAGCTGCGCCATGGCGGCGGGGGCGACCAGCAGCGCATCGGTGACGGTGGGCACCGCCGAGGGGCTGTCGGCGGCGGCGGGCGCGACCTCGGCCCGCATCGAATCGAGCCCCGAGGCCATCTGGCGCAGCTCGGTCACGACGCCCTGCAGATCGGCCCAGACATGGGGCGCCTGCGCCACCATCTGCTGGACGATGGGCACCAGAAGCAGCCCGATCAGCCCGACCAGCACCAGGGCGAGCACGAGGCTCGCCATGGCCCCCGCGGCCCGGGGCAGGCCGATCCGCGACCAAAAGGCCTGCAGCGGCGACAGAACCGCCCCGGTGACCAGCGCCAGGGCCATGGGCGCGGCGATGTCGGACAACAGCGTCAAGGCAAGGCCGGCGGCGAGAACCGCCAGCAGGATCAAGGCGACATGGGCAGAGCGCGGCATGAAATCTTCCCGGGGCTTGGCGTCATGAAAAAGGGCGGCAGTTGCCTGCCGCCCGTCACCGTTTACCGCCGCGGTTTCGCGACCATCATCGCCAGCAGCCCGCCGACCGCCCCGGCGGCGAGCGTCGCCGCGATCGGATGCTTGCGGATCATCTTGCGGGCCTCGCCCAGCCCCTGTTCGGCGCTTTCGGCCACCTTGGCCTCCAGCCCCGATTTCATCGCGGGCAGGTCGGCCTTCTGCGCCTGCTCTTTGGCGAAGGCCAGGATTTCGCCGCCGCGCTCGGACAAAGTGGCCTTCAGCGCCGAGACCTTTTTCGTCGCGGCCTCGACCACCTCTTCGGCCTCGCGGTGCAGCTCGTCGACCGCGCCCGCGCTGCCGCCCTCCCCCCCCCCGTTCCGCTGCATCTTCCGCGCCCCCCCCCCCCCCCCCCCCCCCCTCCCTCCCCCCCCCCCCTCTCCCCCCCCCCCCCCCCCCCCCCCCCCCCCCCCCCCCCCCCCCCCCCCCCC
>CAMFIX010000037.1 GCA_945952425.1 uncultured Pseudorhodobacter sp.
GGCCGCCCGGCAGCAGGGCGACAAGCCGCGGATTCCCGTGGTGACCGGGCCGTAGCGCCCGGTTTCACAGCCGCATCGGCCCCGAAGGCACCGGCATGCCGCCTGCCACCGCGCCCCAGACCGACTGGTCGAAGTTCACGATGGCCCCGGTCATCAGCCCCGCATCTTCCGAGACGAGGAAATTGACCGCCCGCGCCGCCTCTTCCGGATCGACGAGGCGGCCGAAGGGCAAAGCGGCTTGTGCCTTCGCCTCCCAATCCGGATCGGAGGCCGCCTGCAGCGCGCGCTCGTTGTCCGAGGCCATCCAGCCGACGTTCAGCTGGTTGACGCGGATGCGGTTGGCCATGACGGAAAAGGCGGTGTTGGCCGTCAGGGTGCTGAGCGCGCCTTTCGAGGCGCAATAGGCGTTGATGAAGGGTTGTCCCGCCAGGGCCGAGATCGAGCCGATGTTGCAGATCGCGCCTTCCGTGCCCCGGGCGATCATCAGGCGGATCGCCTCCTGCATCAGGAAATAGGGGCCGCGGACATTGGTGGCGAAGAGGGCGTCGAAGGTTTCGGGCGAGGTGTCCAGGATCGTGCCCCGCGCGGTCGAGGCGCCGGCATTCACCAGCACGTCGATGCGGCCGAAGGCGCGGTCGGTTTCGGCGATGACGCGGCGGCAGTCCGCGACCTCTGCGAAATCGGCCTGCAGGAACAGCGCTTCGGTGCCCGCGGCCCGCAGGCTCTCGGCCACCGCGGCCCCGCGGGCGAGGTTGCGCCCGGTGACGACCAGCGCCGCGGCGCCTGCCGCTGCCAGCCTGCGGGCAATCGCCGCCCCCAGCCCCTGCGTCGCCCCGGTCACCACGCAGACCTTGCCCGTCATCGCATTCATCGCATCGCCCCTCTTCTTGTCGCCGCCATCCTAGACCCCGATCCTTTGCCGCGCCCCGATCGCCAACTCCGCCGCCCCGGCCTGTGTCACGCTTTCGCGTGTCGAGACCTCTGGCACGCCCACGTCCCAATCGGCATCGCCCGGCACCCAGGCATAGGCGTCGGTGGCGATGGAGATCACCGTGGTGCGGTCGTTCCCCCGTGCCCAGTCCAGAGCCTCGGCCAGGTCGGCGAGGCTTGCGACCTTGCGGCTGGCCGCGCCCATCGCCGCGGCATGGGCGGCGAAATCGACATGCAGCGGATCGGCGCGGTCGGCGATGCGGCAGTCTTGCAGCAGGTTGTTGAACCCCGGCACGCCCTTGAACTGCTGCAGCCGCGAGATCACCGCGTAACCGCCGTTGTCGCAGACCACGACGATCATCTTGTGGCCCGACAGGACGGTCGAATAGATGTCGGAATTCATCATCATGTAAGTCCCGTCGCCCAGCATGACGATGGGCGTCCCGCCAAGGCCCCCGGGCCCCTGTTGCGCCATGGCGCAGCCCCAGCCTGCCGCGATCTCATAGCCCATGCAGGAGAAGCCGAACTCCAGGTCGAAGGAATGCGGCGCCTTCACCCGCCAGCCCTTGGCGACCTCGCCCGGGATGCCGCCCGCCGCGGCGATCAGCGTGTCGTTCGGCGCGGCGAAGCGGTTCACGACCTCGACGACTTGGGCATAGGTCGGCACGGCGGCATTGGTGGGCGCCTGGTGCTGGTCCAGCAGCGCATCCCAGGCCGCGAACAGCGCCTTGGCGCGGGGCAGGTGGTCCGCGGGGGCCGCCCAGTCGCCGAGCGCGGCCTCCAGCTCGGCCACGCCCTCCAGCGCGTCGCAGACCAGGGGCAGGGCGCGGTGTTTCAGCGCGTCGAAGCGGGCGGCGTTCAGCGCGATGAACCTGGCCTCGGGCGCGAAGGCCGTCCAGGAGCCGGTGGTGAAATCCTGCAGCCGCGTGCCCACGGCGAGGATCACATCGGCCTCGCCCGCCAGCGTGTTGGCCGAGGTCGCGCCCACGATGCCGATCGGCCCGGCATGGACCGCGTCGTGATGGGTCAGCCCGCCCTTGCCCGCGATGGTCTCGACCACCGGGATGCCGCGCTTCAGGGCGAAGGCACGCAGGGCCTCCTCGGCCCCCGAATAGCGCACGCCGCCGCCCGCGATAATCAGCGGCTTTTGCCCGGTCTTCAGCAGGGCCGCGGCCTCGGCCAGCGCGGTGCGGTCGGGCCGGGGGCGGGGGATGCGCCAGGTCCGCTCTTCGAAAAACGCCTCGGGGTAGTCGAAGGCCAGCTCTTGCGTGTCTTGCGGCAAGGCCAGGAAGGCCGGCCCGCAATCGGCCGGGTCCAGCATCGCGCCCACCGCCTGGGGGAGGCTTTGGAGGATCTGCGCCGGATGGGTGATGCGGTCCCAATAGCGCGTCACCGCCTTGAAGGCGTCGTTCGCCGTCACGGTCGGGTTGCCGTAATGCTCGACCTGCTGCAGCACCGGGTCGGGCAGGCGGTTGGTGAAGGTGTCGCCCGCGATCAGCAGGACGGGCAGGCGGTTGGCATGGGCCGTCCCCGCCGCCGTCACCATGTTCAGCGCGCCCGGCCCGATGGAGGAGGTGGCGATCATGATCTGCCGCCGCCGTTTGGCCTTGGCAAAGCCGATGGCGGCCAGGGCCATCGACTGTTCGTTCTGGCCGCGCCAGGTGGGCAGGCGGTCCTGCACCGGCTCCAGCGCCTCGGACAGGCAGGTGACATTGCCATGGCCGAAAATCCCGAAGACGCCCGCGAAGAGCGGCAGTTTCACCCCGTCGATCTCGGTCATCTGCGCGCAAAGCCAGCGCACCACGGCCTGGGCTACCGTCAGTCGTGCCATCGTCCCCTCCCCGGATTCGCAGGCCCAGCATAGGGGATTGCATTGATCGTTGACAACGGGATTTCAAAGCAATGATTATTGCGAAAGAGAGTCGGGCCAGCCGCCCGCCAGGAGGTTTCGTGATGCCAACCGCCGTTCCGGCCCGCATGCGGGGCGCGCGCGATGTATGACCGCTTCGGCCTTTTCATCGCGGGCGCCTGGGTCAAGGGCGCCACGACGGCGCCGGTTCTCTCTCCGGTGACCGAGCGGTCCTTGGGCGATTGCCCGCAGGCCGGCGCGGCCGAGACCGCGGCGGCGTTGGAGGCGGCGGCGCGGGGCTTTGCCGCCTGGGCCGCGACCCCGGCCTTCACCCGGGCCGATGCGCTGCACCGGATCGCCGACGAGATGCTGCGGCGGACCGAGGAGGCCGCGCGGATGATCGCGCTGGAAACCGGCAAGCCGCTGGCGCAGGCGGGGCGGGAATGGGGGCTCTCTGTCGACCAGTTCCGCTGGTATGCCGAAGAGGCGCGGCGCATCCATGGTCGCATCGTCGAAAGCCGCGTGCCGGGCGGGCGGTTCGAGGTGCATCACGAGCCGGTCGGTGTGGTGGCGGCCTTCACCGCCTGGAACTTCCCCGCCGCGCTGATCGCCCGCAAGGTGGCGCCCGCCTTGGCCGCGGGCTGCGCGGTGATCGTGCGGCCCTCGTCCCAGACGCCGGGCGTGGCGATGGTGATGGTGGACTGCTGCCGGGCCGGGGGGCTGCCCGAGGGCGCGCTGGGCCTGGTCGTCGGCCCGACCGAGACGACTTACGCGCCCCTCATGGCCGACAAGAGGGTGCGCAAGGTCTCGCTGACCGGATCGACGCGGGTCGGCCAGCAGATGATCCGCGATGCGGCGGCGACGATGAAGAAGGTCTCGATGGAGCTGGGCGGCAATGCCCCGGTGATCGTCTATGACGACGCCGACCTGGAGGGCGCGCTGAACCTTTGCGTGCCGACGAAGTTCGCCAATGCGGGGCAGGTCTGCGTGACGGGCGACCGCTTCTACGTGCACGAAAGCCTGCATGACGCCTTCGTTCAGGGCTTTGCCGCCCGGGCGCAGGCGATCCGGCTGGGCGATGGGCTCGACCCCGCGGTCGGCATGGGGCCGCTGATCTCGGCGGCGCGCCTGGCCGCGATGGAGCGGATCACCGCCGGGGCGCTGGCCCAGGGCGCGCGGCTGGTGACGGGCGGGACGCGCGCGCCCTTCGAGGCCGGGCATTTCTTCTTGCCGACCGTGCTGGAACGCTGCACCGACGACATGGCCGTGATGGCCGAGGAGAACTTCGGCCCCATCGCCGCGATT
Source organism: uncultured Pseudorhodobacter sp. (assembly GCA_945952425.1). GTDB lineage: Bacteria > Pseudomonadota > Alphaproteobacteria > Rhodobacterales > Rhodobacteraceae > Stagnihabitans. The sequence goes on from CAMFIX010000037.1 coordinate 4,085, forward strand.
TCCGCCTTCCGCGACGAGGAGGAGGTGCTGACCCGCGCCAATGCCTGCGACATGGGGCTTTCCGCTTACGCCTTCACCAGCGACCCGGCCCGGGCGCGGCGCACCGTCGCGCGCCTGAAGGCGGGGATGGTCGGCATCAACTCTTTCGCCATGGCGGCCTCCGAGGCGCCCTTCGGCGGCACCAACTTCTCCGGCATGGGGCGGGAGGGCGGCATCGAGGGCATCCGCGACTACCTTGACGTGAAATCCTCCCAGGTGGTGTGGTCATGATCCCGAACCGGCTGAAGACGCTTTGGGCCGAGGGCAAACCGGCGATCAACGGCTGGTGCAGCATCGGCAATGCCTTCACCGCCGAGATCATGGCGGCGCAGGGTTTCGACAGCGTCACCGTCGACATGCAGCATGGCGCGCTGGATTACGCGGCCCTTCTGCCGATGTTCCAGGCGATGCGGGCCAGCGGCGCCTGCCTGATGGCCCGCGTGCCCTGGAACGAGCCCGGGGTCATCATGAAGGCGCTGGATGCGGGCGCCTATGGCATCATCTGCCCGATGGTGAACACGCCCGCCGATGCCGCGGCCTTCGTGAAATGCCTGCGCTATCCGCCGGACGGCGAGCGCAGCTTTGGCCCGACCCGGGTGTCCTTCGCGGCGGGGGCCAATTACGCGGGCGAGGCGAATGGTAACATGCTGGGCTTCGCCATGATCGAGACGGCCGAGGGTTTCGCCAATGTCGCGGCCATCGCGGCGACGCCGGGCCTCGATGCGCTCTATATCGGTCCGGCCGACCTGACCCTGGCCCTGGCCCAGGGCCGCCTCGCCCCCGGCTTCGACCGCGAAGAGCCCGAGATGGTGGACGCCATCCAGGCCATCCTCGCCGGGGCGAAGAAGGCAGCCATCCGCGCGCGCATCCATTGCGCCACGCCCGACTACGCCGCCAAGGCCATCGGATGGGGCTTCGACCTGACGACGGTCGGCGGGGACACGCGCTTCCTCGCCGCCGGAGCGGGCGCCGCCGTCACCCGCTTCCGCGACCTGACCAAGGGGACCGCCCGCACGGAAGGAGGGGCCTATTGATGCCCCACCTCCTCATCGCGGGCAAGCTTCACCCCTCGGGGCTCCGACTGCTGGAAAGCGCCCCGGTGACCTTCGACTATGTCGAAGAGATCTCGGAACCCTCCTACCAGGCCCATCTGCCGAACGCCGAGGCGCTGGTGATCCGCACCCAGCCGCTCTCGGCCGCTTCCATCGCCAGGGCGCCGGGGCTGCGGATCGTCTCGCGCCACGGGGTGGGCTATGATGCGGTGGACCTGGGCGCGCTGAACGCCCGGCGAATCCCGCTTTGCATCGTGGGCGACGTCAATTCCTCGGGCGTGGCCGAACATGCGATGATGCTGATCCTGGCCGCAAGCCACCGGCTGATCGCGGCCGACCGGGCGGTGCGGGGCGGCGACTGGGGCTGGCGCAACGGGCTGCAGACGCATGAGCTGCGGGGGAAAAGGCTGCTGATCCTGGGCTTTGGCCGCATCGGGCGGCAGCTGGCCGCGCTGGCCCGCGCCTTCGGGATGGAGGTCTGGGCGCATGACCCTTTCGTCGCCGACTGGCCCGACCTCGCCCGGCGGGTGGACCTGTCGGCGCTGGCCGAGGCGGATGTCGTCTCGCTGCACCTGCCCCGGGCCGACCGGGTGATCCTGGGCGCCGCCGAGCTTGCCGCGATGAAGCCCGGCGCCATCGTCGTCAACACGGCGCGCGGCGGGCTGGTGGACGAGACGGCGCTGGCCCGCGCCCTGGCCGGGCACCTGGGCGCCGCGGGGATCGAGGTCTTCGCGACCGAACCCCCGGCGGCCGACCATCCGCTCTTCGGACTGCCCAATGTCGTCCTGACCCCGCATAATGCCGCCCTGACCGAGGAATGCGCCGCGCGGATGGCTTTGGCCTCGGTGCAGAACGTGCTGGATTTCTTCGCGGGCCGGCTGGACCCCGCCTTGGTCGTGAACAAGGATTTCACATGAAGCGACGTCTCAACATCGGGCTGATCGGCACGGGGTTCATGGGCAAGGCCCATGTCTTCGGCTTCACCTCGGCGCCCAAGGTCTTCGACCTGCCCTTCGATCTGCACCTGCACACTGTGGCCGATATCACCCCCGAGGCGGCCGAGCGCGCCCGGGCCGCTTTGGGGTTCGAACAGGCCACCGCCGACTGGCGCAAGATCGTGGCCGACCCGGCGATCGACCTCGTCTCGATCACCGCGCCCAATGCGCTGCACAAAGAGATGTCGCTGGCCGCCATCGCCGCGGGCAAGCATGTCTATTGCGAAAAGCCGCTCGCCCCGCTGGCGTCGGAGGCGCTGGAGATGACCCTGGCCGCCGAGGCGAAGGGCGTGAAGACGCAGGTCGGCTTCAACTACCTTTGCAATCCGATGCTGGCCCTGGCGCAGCAGATGATCCAGGCCGGAGAGCTGGGCGAGATCCGCGGCTATCGCGGGCTTCATGCCGAGGATTACATGGCCGATGCGCAGGGCCCCTGGACCTTCCGCCACGATCCGGCCGGCGGCGGCGCGCTGGCCGACATCGGCAGCCATGCGCTGGCCACGGCAGAGTTCCTGTGCGGGCCGATCACCCGTGTGATGGGCGACCTGGTGACGATGATCGACCGCCGCCCCGACGGGCAGGGCGGCGCCCGGCCCGTGACGGTCGACGACCTGGGCCGCGCCTTCCTGCGGTTCGACAACGGCGCGACGGGCTCCATCGAGGGCAACTGGATCGCCACGGGCCGCAAGATGCAGCATGACTTCGAGGTCTATGGCACCAAGGGCGCGCTGGCCTTCAGCCAGGAGCACTTCAACGTCCTGCATTACTTCTCGACCCAAGACCCCAAGGGCCGCCAGGGCTTTCGCCGCATCGAGGCCGCGCCCGACCATGCGCCCTATGGCCTGTTCTGCGTCGCCGCCGGTCACCAGTTGGGCTTCAACGACCTGAAGGCCATCGAGGTCGCGGGTTTCGTCAAGGCCATCGCCGGGGCGCCGGAGCCCTTCAACTTCCGCAAGGGGCTGCGCATCCAGACGCTGGTCGAAACCATCCAGGCCTCGTCGCGCGAAGGTCGGTGGAAAGCGGTGCCCTGACCGGCCTCAACGCCGGTCGATGCGACGGGTCAGGGCGTCCCCGGCGCCCTGGATCGCCCAGACCAGCAGGATCAGCACGGCGACGACGGCCAGCATCACCCCGGTCTCGAAGCGCTGATAGCCATAGCGGATGGCGATGTCGCCAAGGCCCCCCGCGCCGACCGCCCCCGCCATGGCGCTGGCCCCGATCAGGGTGATGAGCGTGACGGTAAAGCCCGCGACGACCCCGGGCAGCGCCTCGGGGATCAGCACCTCGCGGATGATGGCGGGGCGCGAGGCGCCCATGGCCCTTGCGGCGTCGATCAGGCCCTTTGGGACTTCGCGCAGCGAGACCTCGGCGATGCGGGCGAAATAGGGGGTGGCGGCGATGGTCAGGGGCACGATGGCCGCCGCGATGCCGATGGCAGAGCCCACGATCAGGCGCGTCAGGGGGATGACGGCCACCAGCAGGATGATGAAGGGGATCGAGCGCAGCGCATTGACCACGCCCCCCAGCGTGCGGTTCAGCACCAGCGCCTCGCAGATGCCGCCGCGGTCGGTGATGACCAGCACGACCGCCAGGGGCAGACCCAAAAGGAACGAGAGTCCGCCCGAGACGAAGGTCATCACCAGCGTCTCCCACAGGCCTTTCAGCATCAGGTCAAACATCGCTTGGGACATGGCCCAGCACCTCCAGGTCGACGGACATCGGGGACAGATCGTGCAGGACACGGGCGATCCGGTCGGGATCGGCGGTGCCGAGCGCGAGGAAGAGGCGGCCATAGGGCTGCCCCTGCACATCGTTCAGCCCGCCATGCAAGAGGCGGGGCGGGGTGCCGGTGATCTCGGCAATGCGGGCGAGGATCGGCAGGCGGGCAGAGGGCCCCGCAAGGTCGATCCGCACCAGCGCCTGATCCCCCTGGGGGCTGACCCGCGCGGCAAGATCGGCGGGCAGCGTCGGCGACAGGCCGCGCACCAGCGCCCGCGTCACTGCGTGGCGCGGCGAGGCCAGAAGGCGGGCGACCGGCCCCTCCTCGACCACCGCGCCCTGGTCCAGCACCACGACACGGGTGGCGATCTGGCGGACGACCTCGATCTCATGGGTAATCATCAAGATGGTCAGCCCGAGGTCGCGGTTGACCTTTTGCAGCAGGTCCAGGATGGCCCCCGTCGTCTCGGGGTCGAGCGCCGAGGTCGCCTCGTCTGACAGCAAGAGCACAGGCCGCGGCGCCAGCGCGCGGGCGATCCCCACCCGCTGCTTCTGCCCGCCCGACAGCGCCGAAGGATAGGCGCCCGCCTTGTCGGCCAGCCCCACAAGGTCCAAGAGTTCCGCCACCCGGGCCGCACGTTCGGGGGCGGGCACGCCCGCGATCTTCAGCGGCAAAGCGACATTCTCGGCCACGGTCTTGGCCGACAAGAGGTTGAAATGCTGAAAGATCATCCCGATGCGGCGGCGGATCGGCTGAAGCTGCGTCTCGGTCAGGTCGGTGATGTCCTGGCCCGCGATCACCACGCGGCCCGATTGCGGCTTGTCCAGCCCGTTCAGCACGCGGATCAGCGTGGACTTGCCCGCACCGGAACGGCCGATCAGCCCCACGATCTCGCCTTGCGGGACGGTCAGGGAAATGTCGCGCAGCGCGGGCGGCGTGCCGAACTGGCGCGACGCCGAGGCCAGGGCGACGGAAGGAGGAAGGGTCATGTCAGAATCCAAAAAAGGACGGGGCTTGGGAGCCGCCCCGTCCGTCAGAAGGCCAGTCCGAAAGGCTCAGTAAGCCGAGATGCCGGTGCCCTTGTAGACCTCGTCGAACTTCGCCTTCACGGCGTCGTTCTGATAGGCGGCGACCAAGTCCTTGACCCAGGGCTCGTCCTTGCGGTCGGTCTTCACGGCGATGAAGTTGTTGTAGGGATTGTCCTTCACCGCTTCTTGCGCGATGCGGTCGGTCTTGGGGTCCAGGCCCGATTTCAGCGCCCAGTCGGTGTTGACCACGGCGGCATCCAGATCGTCGATGGCGCGGCCGACGACGCCGGCATCCAGCTCCTTGATCTGCAGGTTCTTGGGGTTCTCGGTGATGTCGGCCACCGTCGCCAGAATGCCCGCGCCGTCCTTCAGCTTGATCAGACCCTGCGCCGCCAGCACGTTCAGCGCGCGCCCGGCGTTGGAGGGGTCGTTCGGCACGCCGATCACGGCGCCTTCGGGCAGGTCGGCGACGGCATGGAACTTCTTGGAATAGAGCCCGATCGGCCAGACCGCCGTCAGCCCGACGGGGGTGATCGTATAGCCATGGGCCGCGATCTGGGCATCCAGATAGGGCTTGTGCTGGAAGGCGTTGGCGTCGATCTCGCCGTTTTGCAGCGCCTCGTTCGGCTGGGTGTAGTCGTTGAAGACCACCAGCTCGATGTCGAGCCCCTTGGCCTTGGCCTGCTCGGCCGCAACCGCCCAAACCGCCTCATCCTCGCCGCCGATGATACCGACCTTGATATGGGTGTTGTCGGCCAGCGCGGGCAGGGCGCCCAGAAGCAGCGTGCCAAGCGCCAGGGCGGCGCGGCGGGTGAAGGTCGTCATCTTGTTGATCTCCATAAGGAATGTCCGCGCTGTGGCGGGGATGGAGTAATATCTACAAGATAACTCGTGATTTGCAATGTGCCGACAGAGAAGGTTCGTTGCGAAGTTTTTGAGCAAATGGGAAAATTTCCCGTGCTTTCGCCGCGATGCAGAAAAGCGGGGGCGGGGGCCGAAACCCCCGCCCGAATCAGGCCCGCGCCAGGCGGCGGACCACCGCGATGAAGCGGTCGACCTCTTCGCAGGTGTTATAGAAGGCCAGGGAGGGCCGTACCGTGGCCTCCAGCCCGAAGCGGCGCAGGATCGGCTGCGCGCAATGGTGGCCCGAGCGGACGGCGATCCCCTCTTCGTTCAGCGCGCGCCCGACCTCTTCCGTCGAATAGCCGTCCAGCACGAAGGACAAAACGCTGGCCTTGTGCGCCGCCGTGCCCACCAGCCGCACGCCCTTGATGGGCGCGAGGTAATGGGTCGCATAGGCCAGAAGGTGATGCTCGTATTGGGCAATCGCCTCCATCCCCAGGGCCTGCACATAGTCGAGCGCCGCCCCAAGCCCCACCGCATCGGCGATGTTGCCGGTGCCCGCCTCGAACTTGTTGGGCGCGGGCTGGTAGAGCGTCTTTTCAAACGTCACATCGGCGATCATGTTGCCGCCGCCCTGCCAGGGCGGCATCTGATCCAGCAGCGCCTTGCGGCCCCAGACCACGCCGATGCCCGTGGGGCCAAAGATCTTGTGGCCGGAAAAGACGAAGAAGTCGCAGCCCAAGGCCGCCACGTTCACCCGCATATGGCTGACCGATTGCGCGCCATCGACCAGCGTCGTGGCGCCGACCGACTTGGCCATCGCCACGATCTCGGCCACCGGAACCACCGTGCCCAAGGCGTTCGAGACCTGGGTGACGGACACGAGCTTGGTGCGGGGGGTCAGAAGCCGCCGATACTCCTCCAGGATCACCTGGCCCGTGTCATCCACCGGTATGACCCTGAGCCGCGCGCCTTTCCGGGCCGCAAGCATCTGCCAGGGCACGATATTGGCGTGGTGTTCGAGGTTCGAGACGATGATCTCGTCGCCCGCGCCGATATTCGCCTCGCCCCAAGTGTTGGCCGCGCATGTAATGCACCGGCGCCCAGCGGGATCCACCCACTGCGTATCGGCCGCAGTGTCAGGTGGCTATAAGGGACAGGTGCCAACGGGCGGCGAGTTCATGCGCCGCGCGGTGGATGTTGGAGTTCTCGTGCTCGTAGAAATGGGTCAGGCGCTCGATCACCTGGCGCGGCTTTTGCGTGGTGGCCGCATTGTCGAACCAGACGAGGGGGCGGCCGTTGACCCTTTCCTGCAGGATCGGGAAGTCGCGGCGGATGGCGTGCAGGTCCAGACCGCGATGCGGAGCGGAAGTCTCGGCCGGTTTGGCAACGGCGGGGAGGAAATAATAATCCCCCGTTCCGCTGGACGGCTGGTGGCCTGCCAGAAGCTCCTTCAGGGCGCCCGCCCCGGGAAGGCCGAAGCTTTGCGGCTCGGCCAGGTCCGAACGACCGGCGGCGGGGCCGCTTTGGTCGCCCAGGAAGTAATAAGGCGAGGCGCTCTGCGGGGCGGGCGCAGCCACCGGCGGGGCCGCCAGCGCATGGCCGCCAAAGCGCCCGTTGACCGCCGGAAGCACCAGGGCGGCGAGGTCCGGCAGCCCGTTCGGCGCCGCCGCTTTCGGCGTCAGCGCAGGCAGCGAGGCCGCCTGCGCCTGGGCCGATTGCGTCGACTGCGGCAGGACATTGGCCCCCGGCGCCAGCATGCCGGGCAGGGCCGGCCCCTGGGCCAGCGGCCCGGGCGCAAAGCCGCCCGGCGCCGGGTTGTCGACCGGCGGGCGGGCGCCTGGCAGGCTGGCGAAGAAGGCCGAGGCCAGCTCTGTCAGCTTGGCCACATCGGGCAGGCCCTCGGGCTCACTTGGCATAAGTGTCGGGGTATTCATGGAATTTTCCGATCTCGACCCCATCCAGCACCGCCAGCGCATCGGGCGACTGCACCACCAGCGAGCAATAAAGGCTGATGAGATAGGAGGCGATGGCCGAACGGTTGATGCCCATGAAGCGCACCGAAAGGCCGGGCGCTTGCTCTCCGGCGAGGCCGGGCTGATAGAGGCCGACGACGCCCTGGCGCTTTTCGCCGACGCGCAAGAGCAGGATCTTGGTCTTGCCGTTCACCACCGGCACCTTGTCGGAGGGCACCAAGGGCAGGCCGCGCCAGGTCAGGAACTGCGCGCCGAACATCGAGACCGTGGGCGGCGGCACGCCGCGGCGGGTGCACTCGCGCCCGAAGGCCGCGATGGCGTCCGGGTGGGCCAGGAAGAAGGCGGGCTCTTTCCAGACCTTGGCGATCAGCAGGTCCATGTCGTCGGGCTGCGGCGCGCCGGTGCGGGTCTTGATGACCTGAGAGGGCGCGACATTGGCCAGAAGCCCGTAATCCGGGTTGGTGATCAGCTGGCCTTCCTGCGTTTCCTTGATCGTCTCGATCGCAAGGCGCAATTGCTCCTTCACTTGGTCGAAGGGGCTGGAATAAAGGTCGCTGACGCGGGTGTGGACATCCAGAATCGTCGAGACCGCGTTCAGGAAATATTCCCGCGGCTTTTCGTCGTAATTCACGAAGGTCTGCGGCAATTCGCTTTCGTCGCGGCCGGCACAGGCGACCTCGACGTTTTCCGGGTTGCGGACGGTGTTCAGACGATAGATGCCGGCCTCGACCGGCACCCATTGCAGCAGGTGAACCAGCCAGCGCGGGCTGATCGTGGGCAGGATCGGTGCGGTTTTGGTCGCATTGGCCAGCTGCCGGGCGGCATTGTCGCTGAGAGCGGCCTGCGGGAGAAACTCAACCATGGGGCGGACGGGGCTCCGTATTGGGAATGGGTTTGGACCACGAAAAGCGGCACCGCGGGGCAGGTCGCGAATTGGGATGGGCGCGCGGCGAGTTGCGGGGTCGGTTTCCGGAAGATCACGGGATCATTCTAACTTAACCAAGAGCTTGGGAAAGCGAGGATTGGTCTCCGGGGCAAATTTGGAAAGCGATTCCATTTCAAGCGAAGGTTGTGGCGGAACGCGACTGTTCCGCTGTCGGAAGAGATGATTCTCACCGCGAATCGCCCCCTGTGGGCCCGCAGAGGGGGGCGGAAGG
>CAMFIX010000038.1 GCA_945952425.1 uncultured Pseudorhodobacter sp.
CCCCGAGGCCGAGGCGCTGGCCGCCCGGCTTGGGTCGCTTGGCGCCGGGGTCTGCGCGGCGGCCGTCATGCACACGCCGACCGCCGTGACCGCGGCGGCCATCGCCGAGGTGCGCGCGCTCGGCGCCGATTGCCTGGTCTCGCTCGGCGGCGGATCGACCGTGGGGCTCGGCAAGGCGATCTCGGTCCGGACAGGCCTGCCGCACCTGGCCATTCCCACGACCTATGCCGGGTCGGAGATGACCGACATCCTGGGCGAGACCGAGAACGGCGCCAAGACGACGCGGCGCGATCCGGCGATCCGCCCCGCGACGGTGATCTATGACGTCGCGCTGACGCTGGGCCTGCCCGCCGCGATGACGGTGACCTCGGCGCTGAACGCGGCGGCGCATGGGATCGAGGCGCTTTATGCCGCCGATGGCAATCCGCTGGTCAGCCAGATGGCCGCGGCGGGGCTTGCGGCGCTGCGGGCGGGTCTGCCGCGGGTGGTGGCCGATCCGGGCGACCTTGCGGGGCGGCGCGAGGTCTTGTTCGGCGCCTGGATGTGCGCGACCGTGCTGGGCCAGGCCGAGATGGGGCTGCATCACAAGCTTTGCCACGTGCTGGGTGGCAGTTTCGACCTGCCCCATGCCGAGACCCATGCGATCCTTCTGCCCCATACCGCGGGGTTCAACGCGGCCGCGGCGGCCGAGATGCTGGCCCCGGCGACGTCGCTCTTCGGGGCGGACCTTGGCGGCGGGCTTTGGGATTTCGCGCGGGCCGCCGGGGCGCCCCTGGCCCTGGCAGAGGTCGGGTTCACCGAGGCCGACATCCCCCGCGCGGCCGATCTGGCGACGCGCAACCGCTATGCCAATCCGCGCGCCTTTTCGGCCGATCAGATCGCCGCCCTCTTGCGGGCGGCGGTCCGGGGCGACAGGCCGCGGGCGATCTAGCGGCTAGACCCGTTGCAGGGCGATGGCGATGCCCTGGCCCACGCCGATGCACATGGTCGAGAGCGCGATCTCGCCCGGCTTCAACTGCAGCGCCGCCGTGCCGGTGATGCGCGCGCCGGACATGCCCAGGGGATGCCCCAGCGCGATGGCCCCGCCGTTGGGGTTCACCCTCGGGTCATCGTCGGCGATCCCCAAAAGCCGCAGCGTGGCAAGGCCCTGGGCGGCAAAGGCCTCGTTCAGCTCGATCACGGCAAGGTCGTGGGGGGTCAGACCCAGCCGCGCCATCAGCTTCTGGCTGGCAGGCGCCGGGCCAAGGCCCATGACGCGCGGCGGCACGCCCGCCGTGGCGCCGCCCAGCACGCGGGCGATGGGGGTCAGGCCGTGAGCGCGCGCCGCCGCGGCAGAGGCCAGGATCAGCGCCGCAGCCCCGTCGTTCACCCCGCTGGAATTGCCCGCCGTGACCGAGCCGCCCTGGAAAAGCGGCTTCAGCTTGGCCAAGGCCTCGGGCGTCGTGGCGCGGGGGTGTTCGTCGCGGGCGACGATCAGCGGCTCGCCCTTCTTCTGCGGGACTACGACCGGGGTGATCTCGACCGCCAGCCGCTCTGCCGCCGCCGCGGCCTTGGCCTGCGAGGCCAGGGCCATCGCATCCTGCGCCGCGCGGCTGATGCCATGCTCGTCCGCGACGTTCTGGCCGGTCTGCGGCATCGAATCGGTGCCGTAAGCCGCCTGCATCGCCGGGTTGACGAAGCGCCAGCCGATGGTCGTGTCATAAAGTTCCGCCGCGCGCGAGAAGGCGCTGTCGGCCTTGCCCATCACGAAAGGCGCGCGCGACATGCTTTCGACGCCGCCCGCGATCATCAGATCGGCCTCTCCGGCGGCGATGGTCCGGGCGGCCACCAGCACCGCATCCATCCCCGAGCCGCAGAGCCGGTTGATCGTCGTCCCCGTCACCGCGACCGGCAGGCCCGCCAGCAGCGCGGACATGCGCGCGACGTTGCGGTTGTCCTCGCCCGCCTGGTTGGCGCAGCCCAGGATCACATCGCCCACCGCCGCCCAATCCACCCTGGGGTTGCGCGCCATCAGGGCCCGCAGCGGCACGGCGCCCAGGTCGTCGGCCCGCACCGACGAAAGCGCCCCGCCATAGCGGCCGATGGGCGTGCGGATATAGTCGCAGATGAAGACGTCTTGCATGTCAAAGCTCCGGAACGATCAGGTCGGCGACGGGGCCCTCGGTCAGAAGCACGGCCCCCGTCATGGCTTGCAGGGCCTCCAGCGACAGGCCCGGCAGCTTTTCGCGCAGCACGAACCGCCCGCCCGCGATGTCGAGCACGGCATGGCTGGTATAGACCCGCGTCACGCAGGCGACCCCGGTCAAGGGCAGCGTGCAACGCGTCAAGAGCTTCGGCTTGCCGTCCTTCGTCACGTGGTCGGTCATCACGGCGACACGCTTGGCCCCATGCACCAGATCCATCGCGCCGCCCACCGCGGGAACCCCCTTGGGGCCGGTAGACCAGTTCGCCAGGTCGCCCGTCTCGGCCACCTCGTAGGCGCCGAGGATCGCCACGTCGAGATGCCCGCCCCGCACCATGGCGAAACTGTCGGCATGGTGGAAAAAGGCGGTGCCGGGCTGCAGCGTCACGGCTTTCTTGCCGGCGTTGATCAAGTCCCAGTCCTCGGTCCCCGGGGCGGGCGCCTCGCCAAAGCCGAGGATGCCGTTTTCGGTATGGAAGATCGCCGCGCGGCCCGGGGGCTGAAAGCGGGCGACCATCTCGGGCAGGCCGATGCCGAGGTTCACATAGGCGCCGTCGGCAATATCCTGCGCGGCACGCCAGGCCATCTGGGTGGGGGAAAGTCTCATTCTGCGGCCTCCGGATACCTTGCGCCTGCGCGGTTCAGCGTTTCTTCCTGCGCGGGGTCGGGCACTTCGACCACGCCCTGGACGAAGATGCCGGGGGTGATGACGGCCTCGGGGTCGATGTCGCCGGGGGCAACGATGCGGCTGACCTGGACCACGGCATGGCGCGCGGCCATGCACATCAGCGGCCCGAAGTTGCGCCCCGCCATCCGGTAGGTGAGGTTGCCCAAGCGGTCGCCCAGATGCGCCTTGACCAGCGCGTAATCGGCCTTCAGCCAACGTTCCTGCACATAGGGGCGCCCGTCGAAGACCTCGACCGGCTTGCCCTTGGCGAGGTCGGTGCCATAGGAGGTCGGCGTGTAAAAGGCCGGGATGCCCGCGCCGCCCGCCCTGATGCGTTCGGCCAGCGTGCCCTGCGGCACCAGCTCCAGCGCGATTTGGCCTGCAAGGTAAGCCTCGGTAAAGACCACCGGATCGGCCGAGCGCGGGAAGGAACAGATGAGCTTGGCCACCATCCCCGTTTCGATCAGCGCGGCGAGCCCGACATGGCCGTTGCCCGCATTGTTGTTCACCACCACCAGGTCGCGCGGGTGGCCGGTGGCGCGAAAGCGGTCGATCAGCGCATGGATCAGCTCGATCGGCGCGCCAGAGCCGCCGAAGCCGCCGATCATCACCACCATCCCATCCGCGATCCCCGCGACCGCCTCCGCCAGGCTTGGCACTGTCTTGTCCATGGCTCCCCCTTTGCTGCCTTTTGGATTTAGGCGCTGCGGGGGGTTCCGTCGACGGGCTCCGTGCGCTATCGTGCACTTGTTGACATACCGCACGAGGCGCCGCATGACGATCACCGAACGCGACACGATGGGCGGCCTGGCCAAGGGGCTGCAGGTGATCGAGAGCTTTTCGCCCGAACATCCGCGCCAGTCGATCACCGAGGTCGCCAAGGCCACCGGGCTCGACCGCGCCACGGCACGGCGCTGCCTCTTGACGCTGCACCTGCAGGGCTATGCCGATTACGACGGCAAGTTCTTTACCCTGACGCCGCGCGTCCTCCGGCTGGGGACGGCCTGCCTGGCCACCATGCCCCTGCCGCAGATCGTGCAGCCGCATCTGGATGCGCTGTCCGAACGGGTGGGACAAAGCTCGTCGCTGTCGATCCTGGATGGGGCCGAGATCGTCTATGTCGCCCGCGCCGCGCAACGGCGGGTGATGTCGATTGCGCTGATGCCGGGTTCGCGGCTGCCGGCCTATTGCACCTCGATGGGGCGGGTGCTGCTGGCCGCGTTGCCCGAGGCCGAGGCGCAGGCGCGGCTGGCGGGCCCCCTGCCCGCCCGCACGCCCCACACCCTGACCGAGCCCGCGTCGATCCTGGCCGTCCTGGCCCGCTGCCGCGCCGAGGGCCATGCGGTGATCGACCAGGAGGTCGAGCTCGGCCTGCGCTCCATCGCCGTGCCGATCCGCAACAGCCGGGGGCGGGTGGTGGCGGCGGCGAATATCGGGGTCGGCGCCTTTCACCCCGATGTCGCGGCACTGGTCGCGGCCTATCTGCCCGAGCTTCAGGCGCTGCAGGCCGCGCTGGCGGGGCTGATCGCCTGACGCCATCGCCTCGAACTTTCCGCAAAGGACAGGTTTCCGCTGCAATTCGCGCCCAAACCGGCCCTGCCCTTCCGTCACACCGGGCCCAGGTTCTGGATGGAGACGGATATGGCGGTCGATCTTTCGAATTTGCGCGACCTGGTGATGGGCGATCCGGGGTTGAGCGCGACTCTGACGGGGCAACAGCTGACGGATGGCGGGGCGGCGGTCTCGACCCTGACGACGATGCTGGCCCAGACCATCGACCGGCTGCACCTGAACGACGACGGGGCGATCACGGCCAGCGATGTCGTGGCGATTTCGGCGGCGATCCAGGCGGATGCCGGGCTTTTGGCCACGTTCACCGCGGCGCATGGTCTTGACGCGCCCGAGGGCGATACCGGCTATCACATCCTGGACGGCGCGGGCGGGACGCTGATGTTCCAGGGCCGCAGCCTGGTCGACAAGGTGGCCGATTCGATCTTCATGTTCGGCTTCGGGATCTCGGGCGGGCATTTCCTGAACGAGACGGGCGACATCGCCCGGCTGGTGCCGACCATGGCGGGCTGGCTGAACTATTTCGTCAACGGGGTGAATGTCGTCTATGGCAGCGAGGGCGACGACAAGCTTCTGAGCGGCGCCTACAGCCCCGCGCTCGCCTCGGCCGCCAACGAGCTTTGGCTGGCCGGCGGGGGCAACGACCTGGTGAAGGCGCAGGCGGGCGACGATACGGTCTGGGGCGGCGCCGGGGCCGATACGATCACCGGCGACGATGGCAACGACGTGGTCTATGGCGAGGCCGGGCGCGACCGGATCGACGGCGGCAACGGGCATGACCTGCTGGATGGCGGGGCGGACAACGACCTCTTACGCGGGGGGGCGGGCAACGACACGCTGATCGGGGGCGCGGGGGCCGACACGCTGCAGGGGGGCGAGGGCACCGACCGCATCGTCGGCGGCACCGGGGCCGACCAGATCGGCATCCTGGACAGCGCCTGCGACACGCTGGTCTTCGCGCTTGGCGACAGCGGCACGACGCAAGCGACGATGGACCGCGTGACGGGTTTCGTCTCGGGCGTCGACAAGATCGACCTCTCCGCGCTTGGGCCCATGACCTTCGAGACCGGCCATTTCAGCGGCACCGGCGCCTCGTGCTATTACGACGGGCGGGTGCTGCGGATCGACGCGGACGGCAATGGGACGACCGACATGGCGGTCGCCTTCAACGGCCTCGCCCATCTGGTCGCGGGCGATTTCATCTTCGGCTGAGCCTTAGAACTCCACCACTTTCGACAGGTTGACCGGCGCGTCGGGGTTCATCCCCCGGCGCAGCGCGGTGGCATGGGCGAAGATCTGCACCGGCAGCATCAGGGCGGCCCCGGCGGGCTCGGCCGCAAGCGCGACCGGCAGGGTCAGCTGGGCATGGGCGGCATAATCGGCCGCGCCCGGGCCCACCACGATCACCGCCGCGCCAAGCGCCTGCATGTCGCGGGCCAAGGCCAGGCCAAGCTCGGGCACCGAGAGGGCAAAGATCACCACGACCGTATTGGCATCGGCACAGGCTTTCGGCCCGTGGCGGTAGTCCAGCGAGTGATAGGCCTCGGAGGTCGCCACCGCCATCTCCTGCACCTTCAGCGCGGATTCCAGCGCCAGCGGATGCGCCGCCCCGCTGCCCAGAAAGACGAAACGGTCGAAAGGCCGCGACCCGGCCAGCGCCCGCAGCGCCTCGGCCTGGGCGAGGTAACCCTGCCCCGCCCGCGGCAGGCCCGCCAGCGCGGCACGGTCCGCGGCGCTGCCGGTCAGCCATTGCATCGCGATCAGCATCGAGGTGAAGGAGCGCAGCATCACCAGCCCGTCCTCGTGACCCTCCTCCACCAGCAACGCGTGATCGACCTGGGTCATCAGCGCCGAACCCGCGGTGCAGCCGACGCCCAGCAGCGTGAACCCCGCCTCGCGCAGGATGTCATTGGCCAGAAGCAGCTCGGTCGAGCGGCCCGAGCGGCTGAAGCCGATGGCCAGCCGCCGCGCGGTCGAGGCGCGCGACAGGTGAGGGTCGAGCATCACCTCGCAAGAGGCCACCGCCTGCGCGCGATAGCCCCGCCGCCGCAGCCAGTCGGCCACGGCAAGCGCAAGGTAATACGAGGTGCCAGAGCCCAGAAGCAGCAGCTCGTCATAGGCCTTCAGATCGACGGGCAGCGTCAGCGCGCCCGCATTCAGCCGCGCCAGCAGCGCCTCCCAGGCCTGCGGCTGGCTTTGCAATTCGGACCAGGTCAGGGCGCCGGTCATGTCAGTTCTCCCACGGGCGGGGTTGCGGTTGGTTCACCAGGTTGGGCGGGATCTGGCCCGCCAGCACCGCCAGCGCATTGCGCACGGCCGTCACCGCCGCATCGGATTTCGCCCGATGGGTCAGCCCGGCCTGGTGAGGGGTGAGGATCACGTTCTCCAGCCCGAAGAGCGGGCTTTCGGTCAGGGGTTCGTGTTCGAAGACATCCAGCGCGGCACCGGCAATGCGGCCCTGCGCGAGCGCCTCGGTCAAAGCGGCTTCGTCCACCAGCTCGCCCCTGGCGATGTTGACGAAATAGGCGTCCGGGCGCATCAGGGCGATTTCGCGGGCGCCGATCATGCCACGGGTCTGCTCGTTCAGCGAGGCGAAGACATTGACCGTATCGGCCTTCATCACCGTATCGAGGTCGGTGTAGGTGATGCCCAACTCGGCGCCGAAGGCCGGGTCGGGGGTGCGGGTGTGGCAGAGGATCTTCATCCCGAAGGCATGCGCGCGCCGGGCCGCCGCCTTGCCGATCTGGCCCAGGCCCACCATCCCGAAGGTCGCGCCGTAAATGTCCAAGGAGCCTTGCGTGTCCGCCGCCCACCGCCCCGCGCGGATGGCGATGTCGCCGCGGCGGATCTGCCGGGCCAGCGCCAGAAGCAGCCCGAAAGAGAACTCCGCGCATTGCTCGGCATTGACGCCCTTGCAATTGGTCACCGCGATGCCCCGGGCGCTTGCGGCCACAAGGTCGATGTTGTCGGTGCCCGAGGTGTGCAACGCCAGGACGCGCGCCTTCGGCACCAGCGCCAGCGCCGCCGCATCGCAGCCCATCACGCGGCCCATGACCACCGCATCGACCGACGAAAGATCGCCCAGGCTCGCAAAGGGCACCAGGTCATGCACCCAGGTCAGCCGGTGGCCCGAACCCTCCAGCGCCTCGACCGCGCGCGGCAAAGTGGCGAGGCTGTCCGAAAGAACGAGGATATGCGCCATCAACGGGTCTCCCGGGCGTTCAGCCCATCATCGGTGAAGAAATGCGCCTGAAGCGCGTCAGGCCGCAGCCAGACCTTGGCCCCCGGCGCCAAGGCGAGCCGCTCTTTGGTCACCACGGTCAGCCGATGGTCGTCGCGCTGCACGAAAAGCATGGTCTCCGAGCCCGTCGCCTCCAGCGAGATCACCTCGGCGGCGAAACTGCCGGGGGTCTCGGTGGCAAAGGCCGCGATATGATCGGGGCGCAGGCCCAGGGTCATCTTGGGGCTGCGGGCGATGCCCTGCGGCAGCGGCAGCGCGAAATCGGGGAAGAGGCGCAAGGTGTCGCCCTCCACCGCCCCCGGCAGAAGGTTCATCGCCGGCGATCCGATGAAGGTCGCCACAAAGGTGTTCGCCGGCCGGTCATACAGCTCCAACGGCGCGCCGACCTGTTCGACCACGCCGCCGCGCAGGACGACGATCTTGTCGGCCATCGTCATCGCCTCGATCTGGTCATGGGTGACATAGATCGTCGTCACCCCCAGCCGCCGCTGCAACTCGCGGATTTCGCTGCGCATCTGGACGCGGAGTTTCGCGTCGAGGTTCGACAAAGGCTCGTCGAAGAGGAAAACCTTGGGGTTCCGGACGATCGCCCGGCCCGTCGCCACGCGCTGCCTTTGCCCGCCCGACAGCTCCTTGGGGTAACGGTGCAGGTAATCGGCCAGGCCCAAGGACGCCGCGGTGGCATGGACGATGCGCTTGATCTCGTCCTTCTTCATCCCCGCCAGCTTCAGCGCGTAACCCATGTTCGCCTCGACCGTGAAATGCGGATACAAGGCGTAGTTCTGGAAGACCATGGCGATGTCGCGGTCCTTGGGCGCCACATGGGTGATGGGCGCGCCGTCGAGGATGACCTCGCCGGAGGTCACCTCTTCCAGCCCCGCCACCATGCGCAAGAGCGTGGACTTGCCGCAGCCCGAGGGCCCGACCAGCACGGCGAATTCGCCGTCCGCGATCTCGACCGAGACGCTTTTGATCACGCCGACCGTCCCGAAGGACTTGGTGACGTCGCGCAGCACCACCGATCCCATGGCTTGCCCTTTCCCTGATCGTCTGCCGAAAGCTAACGGGGAACTTGCTCAAAAGCGAGCAAAGAAATGTTGGATTTTGCTTTTTTCGTGCTAGGCTTCCCGCAAGATCAAGAAAATCCGGGCCAGAATCGGCCCCGCTTCCAGGGAGTTGCAGATGTCCAAACTCGGTAAGACTGGCACGCTGGCGGCCTTGCTCGCGATGAGCACGGCGCTGACCGCCCCTGCCTTCGCGCAGGATGCCAAGACGATCACCATCGCCACCCATTACAACGACGACCAGATGAAGCCCCTGACGGAGTGCTTCCGCGCCTATGAGGGCAGCCATCCGGGCATCAAGATCGTGTTCCAGCAGGCGGCTTACGGCGATTTCCTGCAGACGATCCTGACCAGCCGCGTCTCGGGCACCTCGCCCGACATCTACAACATCTATTCGATCTGGGCGCCGCAGCTGGCTTCGGCGGGCGCGCTGGCCGTGCCGCCGGCCGATGTGCTGGACTGGATCAAGAAGGATTACGGCCCGGGCTCGGTGGGGGCGGCGACCATCGGCGGGCAGCTGTGGGGCATTCCGACCGAGTTGTCGGTTTATGACCTGATCTACAACAAGAAACTGCTCGCCGCCGCGGGCTATACCGCGCCGCCCAAGACCTGGGACGAGCTGCATGACATCGCCGCCAAGATCAGCAAGAAGAACGATCAGGGCGTGATCGAGACCGCGGGTTACGTCTATGGGCCGACGGTGTCGAACGCCGTCCATGTGTTCTATGCGCAGATGTATGCCGAGGGCGTGGCCCCCTATACCGAGGATGGCAAGCACACCAATTTCACCTCGCCCGAGGCCATCAAGATCCTGAAGCGGCAGGCGGCCTTGTTCTCCGAGGGCATCACCTCGACCACCAATGTCGTCGATGACATGGCGGGCGGCAAGGCGGGCATGGCGATCATGGCCAACTGGAACAAGGCCGATTTCCAGGCG
This sequence comes from uncultured Pseudorhodobacter sp., assembly GCA_945952425.1. Lineage (GTDB taxonomy): Bacteria > Pseudomonadota > Alphaproteobacteria > Rhodobacterales > Rhodobacteraceae > Stagnihabitans. The sequence continues at coordinate 9,661 of CAMFIX010000038.1, forward strand.
GCCTTCGGCGACGCCTTCAACGACACGATCGGCGTGGCGCCCATTCCGAACGACGGCGGCGCGCCGGGGACGATGCTTTATACCTTCTTCTGGGGGGTCGATGCCAATTCCAAGGTCCAGCCCGAGGCCTGGGAGCTGCTGAAATGGCTGAACACCCCGCAGGACGGCAAGCCGCTCTCGTGCATGGGCGAGATGCTGAACAAGCTCGGCGCCTTCTCGGGCAATCTGTCGGACCTGGCGGCCATGGACACCAAGGACGCGTTCAGCCAACCTTTCGTCGAGGCGATCCAGTCGGGGGCGGCCAAGACGCAGCCCAACGTCTGGCAGGCGTCCGAGAATGAAAAGACCCTGCGCGGCTATATCGAGCAGGTCTGGGCCGGGCAGATGTCGGCCGAGGATGCGATGAAGGCGGCGGATGCCGAGATCACCGCGGTCCTGGCCGAGCAGCCGTAAGCGGAAGGGCCCGAAGCGAAAGGGATGGCGATGCGCACACAGACGCGCCGGGCGGGACCTCTCGCCTGGCTGGGCAGCAAAAAGGTGGCGCCCTGGGTGCTTTTGGCGCCCACCCTGGCCTTTGCCGTCGTCTTCTTCATCATCCCGCTGATCTTCGCGACCTATATCTCGCTGACCAAATGGGACAGCCTGACCCCGCCGAAATGGGTCGGGCTGGAGAATTACCGCTATATCCTGACCGTCGATCCGATCTTCTGGAAGACCTTCTGGAACACGCTTTACTTCGCCTTCGGCTCCATCGTCGTGGGCGTGCCCCTGGCGGTGGTGCTGGCCTATGCCTTCACAAGGTCCAAGGGCCAGGTGCTCTGGCGGTCGATCTACTGGCTGCCGATGGTCACCAACGTGGTGGCCGTCGCCTATATCTGGTGGTTCATCCTGGATGACCGCTGGGGGCTCATCAACCGGACCCTGGGGCTCTTGGGCCTCGGCGCGCCAGGGTGGCTGACCAATCCGTCGCTGGCCTTGACGACGGTGATCCTGATCTTCGTCTGGATGCAGCTGGGGCAGAACATGCTGCTGTTCTCGGCCGGCCTCGCCGACATCGACGAAAGCTATTACGAGGCCGCGCGGCTGGATGGGGCGGGCGAGTGGCGGCTCTTCTTCGACATCACCTTGCCGCTCTTGGCGCCCACCACCCTCTTCGTCCTGATTACCAATTTCATCGCGGGGCTTTCGTATTTCGCCCTGATGCTGGCGATCTCGGACGGGAACGGAGGCCCGATGCGCTCCACCACTGTCACCGGGCTTTACATGTACCAGGTGGCTTTCGCCGACCTGAGGCTCGGCCGCGCCACCGCCATGGCCTATGTCCTGGCCGCCGTCATCCTGGTCATCACCCTGGCCCAGCTGCGCTTTTTCCGCCGCGGCGGGGTGGAGGCGCACTGATGGCCCATGTTCAGCCTAAATCCCCCGCAAGCATCGCCTTCGCCGTGGGGAAATACGCCCTCCTGGCGGCGGGCGCCGTGCTGATGCTGGCGCCCTTCCTCGACATGTTCATCGGCGCCCTTCGCACCCCGCAAGAGCGCCTCTCGATGCCGCCGGTCTATTGGCCGCAGACCCCGCAATGGCAGAACTACATCCGGGTCTTTACCGAGCTGCCTATGGGCCGCTGGTTGACCAATTCGGCGATCCAGACCCTGTCGATCACCGCGATCCAGCTGGCGACCTCGGCCATGGCGGGCTTTGCGCTGGCGAAATACCGCTTTCCGGGCCGCGACTTCCTGTTCCGCTCGGTCCTGGGGGCGCAGATGTTCCCCTTCTTCCTCTTCCTGATCCCGGTCTTCTTCCTGCTGCGCTATTTCCCGCTGGCGGGGGGCAATGACCTGCTGGGCCTCGGCGGCACCGGGTTCCTGAACACGACCACCGCCATCGTCCTGCCCTTCGCGGTGTCGTGGTATGGCATTTTCCTGATGCGGCAATTCTTCCTGACCCTGCCGGACGAGCTGATCGACGCGGCCCGCCTGGACGGCGCCGGGGAGTTCCGCATCTTTCTGCAGATCGCCTTGCCGCTGGCCCTGCCGGGGCTGGTGACGCTGGGCATCTTCATCTTCGTCTATCAGTGGAACGAGGTCATCTGGACGATGACCGTCACCCGCACCGCGCCGCAGCTGCAGACCGTGCCGGTCGGCATCTACCTTCTGCGCGGCGCCTTCATCGACCAGGGCACGCAATCGCTGCAACAGGCGGCGCTGGCGGTTTCCATCGCGCCGGTCATCGTGACCTTCCTGGCGCTGCAACGCTTCTATGTGCGCGGGCTGAAGGCCGGCGCAGTAAAGGGATGACGATGATCGACGAGGCCTGGCTCGATGCCTTCGAAGACGACATGGTGCGCCTGGGGCGCCGGACTTATGCGGTGACCGGCGTGCCGATGTTCCTCGTGCCCGAGGATCTGACCGGCCAGAACCCGACACCCCCGCCCGACCCCGAGGGCGAGGCCCTGGCGGCCGAGTTCGAGGCCGTCTGCGCCGCGCTGGAGGCCCGCCACGGCCCCTTGGAAAGCATCGACATCAGCCGGATACTCGAGGTTCTGGCCGACCGGCATTTCCTTTCCGTCCCCTTCTCCTCGCTGGCGGAGGCGCCATGATCCGCCTGCCCCGCACCCCGCATGAAACCGCCGCCGAACTCGCCCGAGGCCTCCGCACCGGCCGCGCCTTCCGGCTCATCAACTTCCACGCGACGCCGCGCGCCAAAGAGCAGGATTACCGCCGCGAGATCGCCGCCTGTGCGGGCAAGTTCACCCCCCTGACGCAGGCGGGGCTGGATGCGGTCATGTCGGGCGGCGCGATGCCGGACAAGCCGATGCTCTTGCCGATCCTCTTCGAGGGGTTTCGCGACAATTACGACGTGATCCTGCCGATCCTGGAGGAATATGGCTTCAAGGGCTGGTTCTTCGTGCCCTCGCATTTCCTGAACGTCGACCCCCGCCGCCAGCGCATCTTTGCCGCGCGCCATGCCCTGGAATACGGGCCGGACGAGTATGCGGGCGAGCGCATCGCCCTGACCTATGCCGAGCTGCGCGACGCCCATGCGCGCGGCCACCTGGTCGCCTGCCATTCCCGCAACCACACAGCACTTTTCCCCGACACGCCCGACCATGTGCTGCACGAGGAAATCGTCGTGGCGAAAGAGGAACTCGAACAGGGGCTCGGCGCCGC
>CAMFIX010000039.1 GCA_945952425.1 uncultured Pseudorhodobacter sp.
TCCCGTGAGCGCGCGGTGAAGGCGCCCGCTTGGCAAGAGCCCGCCATGCCGTTAAGCAAGGCGCAGCTTTGGCAGCCCGAATCCGGGCTTTCGAAGGCATCCCGGGCTGATCTTGGCCCCGGGGACACCCACGGGCCGATCTTGGTCCAGAGACACGAGGAGACGTTGCCATGTTCAAAGGGTCTTTCCCTGCCTTGGTCACGCCGTTCAAGAACGGCGCCATGGATCTGGACGCGCTCAAAAAACTCGTGGACTGGCACATCGCCCAAGGCTCGCACGGGCTGGTGCCGGTGGGAACGACGGGGGAAAGCCCGACGCTGTCCCATGCCGAACACCGCATGGTGATCGAAGAGGTCATCAAGGCCGCCAAGGGCCGGGTTCCGGTCATCGCCGGGGCGGGGTCCAACAACACGGCCGAGGGGATCGAGCTGATCCAGCACGCCGCCAAGGTCGGCGCCGATGCGGCCTTGGTCGTGACGCCCTATTACAACAAGCCGACGCAAGCCGGCATGATCGCCCATTTCACCGCGCTGCATGACTGCTGCGACCTGCCGATCGTGATCTACAACATCCCCGGCCGCTCGGTCGTGGACATGTCGCCCGAGACGATGGGCGTGCTGGCCAAGCTGCCGCGGATCATCGGCGTCAAGGATGCGACCGGCAAGATCGAGCGCGTCTCGATGCAGCGCGCCGCCTGCGGCAAGGATTTCGTGCAGCTGTCGGGCGAGGATGCGACGGCCCTGGGCTTCAACGCGCATGGCGGGGTGGGCTGCATCTCGGTCACCGCGAACGTGGCGCCGAAACTGTGTGCCGAGTTCCAGGAGGCGACCCTGGCGGGCGATTACGCCAAGGCGCTGGCGTATCAGGATCGGCTGATGCCGCTGCACGAGGCGATCTTCATCGAGCCGGGGCTGGCGGGGGCGAAATACGGGCTCTCGCTCTTGGGGCTGTGCTCGGAAGAGGTGCGGCTGCCGCTGGTCACCCTGACCGAGGGCACCAAGGCCAGGATCAAGGCGGCGATGGAGTTCGCTGGCGTGTTGTGACCCCGAACCTGCGGGGCGCCTGCTGGATGATGGCCTCGATGGCGGGTTTCGCCATCGAGGATGCTTTCCTGAAGGCCGCCGCGCATGCCGTGCCGCTGGGAGAGATCCTGCTGATCGAGGGGCTGGCGGGGGCGGTGGTCTTTGCCGTGCTGGCCGCACGCAGGGGCGAGAGCCCGGTGCCGCGCGCGGTCTTTACCCGGACGATGGGGGTGCGCTCGGTCTTCGAGATCGTCGGCCGGCTGTTCTATGCCCTGGCCATCGCGCTGACGCCCTTGTCCTCGACCTCGGCCATATTGCAGGCGACGCCGCTGATCGTGGTTCCGGCGGCGGCGGTGCTGTTCGGCGAAAGGGTGGGGGCGTTTCGCTGGGCGCTGACCGGGGCGGGGTTCCTGGCGGTGCTGATGGTGATAAGGCCGGGGGGAGAGGCTTTCTCGGCGCTGTCCTTGCTGGCAGTCGTGGGGATGCTGGGCTTTGCGGGGCGCGACCTTGCGACCCGCGCAGCGCCGCCCGCCTTGTCGAATGCGCAGCTGGGGGTGGCGGGGTTTGCGGTGCTGGCGGTCTCGGGCGCGATCCTGTCGATCTGGACCGGGATCGGGGCCATCGCGACCCCCGGCCTACTGGCCGGTGCCATAGTCTTCGGGGTCTCTGGTTACGCCGCTCTCACCACCGCGATGCGCACCGGAGAGGTCGCGGCCGTCACCCCCTTCCGCTATTCCCGCCTTGTCTTCGCCTTGATCCTGTCGGTCGCGGCCTTCGGCGAACACCCCGACGCCATGACTTTGGCCGGTTCGGCCCTGATCGTCCTCTGCGGCATCGCCCTGCTCACCCGCAGGGCCTGAGGGCGAATCACCCGATTCCCCGCCCGGGCGCAGCCCCGATTGTTGCTTAACGACATGCTAATCTGCGGAACGATCCGCGAAGCCGGAAAGGTTTCGCCAAGGATTGTGTCACCCATGTGGACAAAGCCGCAAAACGGGCGCTGGCGCGTCGAAATAAAGGCAAGATTGGGGGATGGATTGGGCACTGGGAAACGGGGGCGCCACACAGATTAAAACCGGAGGAAAAGCCCATGTTCATGAAAGACTTCACCCGCCACGTCGAAGACATCGCCCTGGTTCCGCCCGCCAACCTGCGGGTCGAGACCCCGGTTCTGACCGGCCTGATTTCCGGCACCAAGGTCGAGACCGAGCGCGGCTGGACCGATGTGGCCGCGCTGAACCGCGGCGACAAGGTCTATACGCTGGACGGCGGGCTGGCCCGCATCCTGGGGCTGGACCGGCGCCAGGCGCAGGTCCAGGCGCTGCACCTGCCCGGCGGCACCTTCGACGCCTGCTCTGACCTGCACCTGCTGCCGCGCCAGCCCGTGCTGATCTCGACCCTGGACGACCCCGAAATCGGCGCCGCGCCCTTTGTCCTGGTCCCGGCCGAGGCGCTGAGCGTCCTGCCCTTCCTGACCCCCGCCACCCTGCAGGCCGAGGTCATCACGCCGCTTTTCGCCGATGAAGAGGTGGTTTTCGCCAATTCCGGCGTGCTTCTGCGCTGCCCCGGGGTGATCGAGGGGGCAGGCCCGATGCTGATGGACAGCTTCTTCCCGACGCTGGATCTTGCCGACGCCCGCGCTTTCCTGCTGCGGCGCGAGGCCCGGCTTTGGGCCTGACCCCAAGGCCGCGCCCCTGCGAAAACGGCGCGGCTTCTGGACTTGGGCCCGATCCTGCCCTATCTCGGGACGATCATGGCAGAGAAGTCCGACCCCAATTCGAAGCTCATCGCGGAAAATCGCCGCGCGCGATTCGATTATCACATCGAAGACGACCTGGAGGCGGGCATCGTGCTTCTGGGCTCGGAGGTGAAAAGCCTGCGCGCGGGCGGCTCCAACATCGCCGAAAGCTATGCATCGGTCGAAAAGGGCGAATTGTGGCTGATCAATTCCTATTTCGCCCCCTATGCCCAGGCCAAGACCTGGGGCCACGAAGAGCGCCGCCACCGCAAACTTCTGGTGTCGCGCAAGCAATTGGCGCGGCTGCATTCCGCGGTCGGGCGCGAGGGGATGACCATCGTTCCGCTGCGGCTGTATTTCAACGAACGCGGCATGGTGAAGCTGAAGCTGGGCCTCGCCAAGGGCAAGAAACTGGCCGACAAGCGCGAGACTTCCGCAAAACGGGATTGGGACCGGCAGAAGGCCCGGCTGTTGAAACAGAACAGCCGCGAGTGACGTGGGCAATTCGTTAAGGCTTGGCGCCTAAGATGGGGGGGACCGCGAATCCTTCCTTATCGGGGAAATCCAAGTGACCGACAGCGAACGCTCCCCCCTGGCCAGTCGCCTTGCCTTCTATGGCATCGAACCCAACTCGCCCGAATTTGCGAAAATCGCGCGGGCCGTGGCCAAATTCGGCGAAGGCGCCTTGGGGAATTTCTACCAGCGCGTCTCGGCGACACCTGAAACCGCACGGCATTTTTCGGGCAAGGCCGCGATGGACCGTGCCCAGGCCGCCCAGGTGCGCCACTGGCAGCGCATGTTCGCCGGCGGGCTGGGGAACGAATATTTCGAGGCCTCCAAGGCCATCGGCAATGTCCATGCCCGCATCGGGCTGGAGCCGAAGTGGTATGTCGGCGGCTATGCGCAAGTGCTGTCGCAGGTGATCGAGGGCATCCTGACCGACGGGATGGGCAAGATGTCGCCCCGCCGCCGGGCCGAGGCGCGGATGATCGGCACCTTCGTCAAGGTCGCGCTTCTGGACATGGACCTCGCCATCACGCGCTATTTCGAGGTCGACGAGCAAAGCCGCAACGAGGTCGTGGATTGCATCGGCCGCGCGCTTTCCGACCTGTCGGAGGGCAATCTCGGCACCGCGCTGAAGCCCCTGCCCGAGAATTACGCCCAGATCGAACGCGACTTCCGCCGCACCCTGTCCACGTTGAGCGAAACGATCTCTGCCATCCTGGAAGGCTCGTCGCAGATCACCTCCACCGCATCGGAGATTCGCGCCGCCTCGGACGACCTGGCGCGGCGCAGCGAGCAGCAGGCCGCCAGCCTGGAGGAAAGCGCCGCCGCGATGGAAGAGCTGACCGAGGCGATTTCGACGACGGCCACCGCGATGCGCAGCTTGAACGATTCGGTGCGCCGCACGCGCGAGGCGGCCGAGGGCGGCGGCCAGGTCGTGGCCCAGGCCATCGACGCCATGGCCCAGATCGAGCGCGGCTCGGGCGAGATCGCCAAGATCATCGGCATCATCGACGATATCGCCTTCCAGACCAACCTCCTGGCGCTGAATGCCGGGGTCGAGGCCGCGCGGGTCGGCGAACATGGCCGCGGCTTTGCGGTCGTGGCGAACGAGGTGCGCAGCCTCGCGCAAAGCTCGGCCCAGGCGGCCGAACAGATCAAGGCGCTGATTAAGAAGAACGTCGGCCAGGTCTCGTCCGGCGTGCAGCTGGTGAACAACGTGGGCGATGCTCTGCACGACATCGTGCAACAGGTCACGGCGACGAGCACGGTGGCGGTGCAGATCACCGAAACCTCCGCCGCCCAGGACGCCAACCTGCGCCAGATCAACATCGCGATCAACGAGATGAACGAGACCACGCAGCGCAATGCCGCCATGGTCGAAGAAAGCAACGCCGCCGCCCACAACATGGCGGAAGAGGCGGCACGGGTCTCCGCCGCGGTCAACCACTTCAAAGTGCGCGAAAAGCGGCAGGTCTGGCAGGCGGCCTGAGGCGCGGGAAAGCCATTCCATCTTGCCCTTCCGGCCCATGGGCGCTAGGTCCAAGGCGTTCCTCTGCAGGAGCTGCCTCATGGCCGACGCCCAAAAGCCCGACGATCCCAAGACGCTGGTTTCCACCGACTGGCTTGCCGCCCATCTGAAAGATCCCGACCTGCGGGTTCTGGATGCCAGCTGGTATCTGCCCAACGCCGGCCGCGATGCCAGGGCCGAATATGCCGCGGGCCATATCCCCGGCGCGCGGTTCTTCGACATCGACGAAATCACCGACAGCCGCTCGAACCTGCCGCATATGGCCCCCCCGCCCGAAAAATTCATCGCCCGGATGCGGGCGATGGGGGTGGGCGACGGGCACCAGGTCGTGGTTTACGACGGCCAGGGTCTGTTTTCGGCCGCCCGGGTCTGGTGGACCTTCCGCCTGATGGGCAAGACCGACATTGCAGTGCTGGACGGCGGCCTGCCGAAATGGCGCGCCGAGGGGCGCGAGATCGAGGACATGCCCCCCGTCGTCAAAGACCGGCACATGACCGTCAGTCGGCAGAGCCACCTGGTGAAGGATGTGACCCAGGTGGCGCATTCGGCCAAGCTCGGCGAGGCGGTGATCGTCGATGCCCGCTCGGCCGCGCGCTTCGAAGGCACGGCCCCCGAACCACGGGCGGGCCTGCGCGGCGGCCATATCCCCGGCGCGCGCAACGTGCCCTATACTTCGGTCCTGAACGGCGACGGCACGATGAAGCCCTTGGCGGAGCTGAAAACCGTCTTCGAGGCTGCCGGGGTCGATCTGAAGAAACCGATCATCACCTCCTGCGGCTCGGGCGTGACCGCGGCGGTGCTGTCGCTGGCGCTGGAACGTCTGGGCCACCGCAACCACAGCCTTTACGACGGGTCGTGGTCGGAATGGGGCATGTATGACGACCTGGCCGTCGAAAAGGGCCCGGCCCGCTAAAACCTCTGAAATCAAACGCTTATCCCGGGAACTCCCATGCTTGAAGCCCTGAACCCCCAGCCGCAGGACAAGATCCTGCAACTGATCGCGCTCTATCGCGACGACAAGCGCGCGGGCAAGATCGACCTCGGCGTCGGCGTCTACAAAGACCCGACCGGGCTGACCCCGGTGATGCGCGCGGTGAAAGCCGCGGAAAAGCGGTTGTGGGAGGTCGAGACGACCAAGACCTACACCGGCCTCGCGGGCGAGCCTGCCTATAACGCCGCGCTGGTCAGGATGATACTGGGCGAGACGGATCGTGCGGCCTCGGTCGCCACGCCCGGCGGCACCGGCGCGATCCGCCAGGCGCTGGAGCTGATCCGGCTGGCCAATCCGCAGGCCACCGTTTGGCTGTCGGCGCCGACCTGGCCGAACCACCCCTCGATCGTCAAATTCCTCGGCATGAAGATGGCCGAGTATCGCTATTTCGACGCCAAGACCTGCGGCGTCAATTTCGAAGGCATGAAGGAAGACCTTGGCCGCGTCGCCCCGGGCGATGTCGTGCTGTTGCATGGCTGCTGCCACAATCCGACCGGCGCGAACCTGAATGCCGCGCAATGGGCCGAGACGGTGAAAATCCTGCAAAAGCAAGGCGCTATCCCCTTCGTCGACCTCGCCTACCAGGGCTTTGGCGACGGGCTGGAGGAAGACGCCGCGGCCACCCGCCTCATCGCGGATAGCTTCCCCGAAGTGCTGATCGCCGCCCCTTGCAGCAAGAATTTCGGCATCTACCGCGAACGCACCGGCATCCTGATCGCCCTGACCTCGCCGGATCGCAAGGCCGTGGTGCAGGGCAACCTCAACTTCCTGAACCGGCAGAACTTTTCCTTCCCGCCCGATCACGGCGCCCGGCTGGTGACGATGATCTTGGAAGATGCCGCCCTGACCGCCGACTGGAAGGCCGAGCTGGAGGAAGTGCGGCTCAACATGCTGACCTTGCGGCAAAATCTGGCGGACGAGCTGCGTCGGCTGACCAACTCCGACCGCTATGATTTCGTCGCCACCCACCGCGGCATGTTCTCGCGGCTGGGGCTCAGCGAGGCGCAGGTGAACCGGCTGCGCGACGAACATGCGATCTACATGGTCGGCGACAGCCGGATCAACATCGCGGGGCTGAACGCCAGGACCGTGCCGATCCTGGCGCAGGCCATCGTGGCCGTCGGCGGTTAAAGCACCAGCGTCAGGTCGGAAATGCCCAGATGCACGCCGTGCAGAACGATGCGCATCTCGGCCACCTTGTCGGCATCGGTGTTCAGCTCGATCACCGTGTCAGCGCCCGCATAGGTCAACCGTAACTGGCCCGCCGCGGTGAAGGTGCTGGTCACATAGGTGAAGCCGTCGTCAGCGCCCCCCGGGATGGCGTCGATCTGGGACAGGTCGATCACGTCCTGGGCGGCGTTGAAATCCTCGATCACATCGGCCTTGGCGAGATTGGCCGAGCTGTCGCCGATCGCGACGAACTGGAACGTGTCGGCCCCCTCGTCGCCCCAAAGGTGATCCTGCCCCGCCCCTCCGACCAGCGTGTCGTCGCCCGTTCCGCCCGAGAGCTTGTCGGCCCCGCCGCCGCCGAGCAGCACGTCGTTGCCCTCGCCGCCGTAAAGGCTGTCGTTGCCCGACCCGCCGTTCAGATTGTCGCGCCCGCCATTGCCCAGCAGGATGTCATCGCCCGCCTGGCCCTTGATCTTGTTGCCGATTGCGCCGCCGATCACCATATCGTGGCCCGCCGTGCCCGTAAGGTTGCGCACCGAGGCCGCGATCTCGGCGAGGCCCGTCCTGACGGCGCCATAGCCCGCCCCGACCGGGTCGTTCACATGGTCCGCCCAGCCGACCTCGCCATTGTCGTTCCAGATCAGCGCGCGGTTGTCGCCGAGGAAATTGTCGGGCTGGCCGGTGTGCCAATGGCTGTAGGAATAGGCCTCGCCGGTCGCCCAGCCCCAACCGCCGCCCGGCTCGGGCGAGCCCGGCGCCTGGGTCAGGCCGATCCAGGGGCCGTTCAGCGCATTGTCGCGTGGTTCCGAGCTCCAGGCCAGCGGGTCGGCAGCGAGGTAGGATTCGATGTAGGTCTCTTCCGCTTGATCGGTGATCGCGGCCAGGGTTCCGCCCAGGGCGACCGCGGTCGCAGCGGCGTTGTCATAGGTCACGCCCGCTTCGACCCGGAACAGGATGTATTGGTTGATCGTCATGGTTCTCTCGCAAGTTCAGAAACGAATACGAGAAGTTTACCATTATCAAACGGTTTGCCTAGCCCTTCGCCCTTTCCTGGCAAAGACAGGTGATCGGCAGGCTGTGGTCGCGCTGCACCACCGCCTCGCCCGCCAGCTTGTCCATCCGGCGTGCGAGATCGAGGTCGAGATCCGAGAGCCCGTCGCAGTCATGCGTGGTCAGCGTCACGTCCACCACATTATAGACATTGCGCCATTCGGGATGGTGGTTCAGCTTCTCTGCCAGCAGCGCCACGCGGGACATGAAGCCCCAGGCCTCGGAGAAGCTTTTGAACTTCCACACTTTTCGTATGGCGTCGCGGCCCTCCACAGCGCCCCAGCCGGTTTCGCCAAGCGCCGGCAGCCCGGCGCGGTCTTCCTCTGTCAGCGGTCGCATCGCTACCTCCCCACCAAAGCGTCGTCCTTGGCATTGGCCCGCGCCAAGGCCGGGCGCGTCGAAATCCGGTCCCAATAGGCCTGCAGCACCGGATGCGCGGGAAGCGAGCCGAAGCGCAGGCCCCAGCCGATCTGGCTGCCGACATAGACATCCGCGGCGCTGAAGGTGCCGCAGAAATGGTCATGGGTTTCAAGGTGTTCGGTCAAGGTCGCCATGACCCGCTCCATCGAGCCATAGCCGACCCGGCCTTCCGCCTTCGCCTCGGGCACCCAGCCGAAAGAGCCGTTGACGACCGCCTGCTCCAACGGCCCCGCGCCGAAGAACATCCAGCGATAAAGCGCGCCGCGGTCGGCGGGCATCAGCCCTGCGGCGGGATAGGCCTCGGCGAGCCAAAGGCAGATGGCGGCGGCCTCGGTCACCACGCCGCCGTCATGGACCAGCGTCGGCACCTTGCCCATCCGGTTGATCGCGAGGTAATCCTGCGATTTCATCGTCGTCGCATAGTCCAGCACGACGGTTTCATAGTCGGCGCCAACCTCTTCCAGCATCCAGCGCACGATCCGGCCGCGGCTAATCGGGTTGGTGTAGAACTTCATTCCGCCTCCTCCCGGCCGTCCTTGCGGAACGGGCCATATTCCGTCAGCACCTCGATTTCCTCGTCCACCGAGGCGCGTTCCTGCACAAGATAGCGCGCAATCGCCGTGCGCAGGCCCTTGTCTGCGATCCAGTGCAGCGAATGGACCGGCGTCGGCAGATATCCGCGCGCGAGCTTGTGTTCACCCTGCGCCCCGGCCTCGACCCGTTGCAGGCCCTGCGCGATGGCCCAGTCGATGGCCTGGTAATAGCAAAGCTCGAAATGCAGGCAGGGATGGGTCTCGGTGCAGCCCCAATAGCGGCCGTAAAGCGTGTCGCGGCCGATGAAATTCAACGCGCCAGCCACCGCGCGGGCGCCGTCGAAGGCCAGGACCAAGAGCACATCCCGCGCCATCGTCTCGTGGACCTCGTCGAAAAAGGCGCGCGTCAGGTAGGGCGTGCCCCATTTCCGGCTGCCGGTGTCCTGGTAAAACCGCCACATCGCATCCCAATGGGCGGGCCGCAGGTCGTCGCCGGTCAGGGCGCGGATCGTCAGGCCGTGGCCTTGGGCGACCTCGCGCTCTTTGCGGATCATCTTGCGCTTGCGGCTGGAGAGGTCGGCAAGGAAGGCGTCGAAGTCGCGGTAGCCCCGGTTTTCCCAGTGGAATTGCTGGGTGACGCGGTGCAGCACTTCCGAAGAGGCCAATGCCTCGGCCTCTTCCCCCGTGCAAAAGGTGATGTGCAGCGAGGACAGCCCGTTGTCGCGCGTCAGCCCGATGGCGGCCTGCAGCAGCAGGGGGCGCAGCGCGGGGTTGCCCAGGAACCGCGGGCCGGTGGCGGGGGTGAAGGGCACGGCGGATTGCAGCTTGGGGTAATACTGGCCGCCGGCGCGCTCATAGGCCTCGGCCCAACCAAAGTCGAAGATATATTCGCCCTGGGAATGGGTCTTGACGTAAAGCGGCATGGCGGCGACCGGGGTGCCGTCTTCGGTGACGACCAGCGGCCGCGTCGTCCAGCCGGTGCCCTTGCCGGTGGAGCGGCTGCGGTCGAGCGCAGACAGGAACCGATGCGTGGTGAACGGGTCGCGCGGGGTCAGCCCATCGGGGTTCGCCAGCCGGTCCCAGTCGCTTGCCGCGATCTCGGCCATGCCGTCCAGAAGTGCGATTTCGTAAGCCATGTCAGGAGGATGGCCCTGGTGCGGCCTACGTCAAGGGAAAGCCGCGGCATATCCCTCGAAGGTGATGTTCTGCGCCACTTTGCGCGCCGCGGCCTCTTCGGACGGAGAGCGGATCGTCCAGCAGAGAACCGCGCCTTGGGTCTTCAGCTCGGCCACGCGGGGGCGGGACAGGTCGGAAGCCTCGTGGCTGATGAAGCTGGCCTCGACGCGGTCGTAATCGGGGATGTCGCGCAGGCGGTCGCGGGTTTCGGGCGGCAGTTCCCAATCCTCGGCATAGGCCGAGGTGGTGATGCCGCGGGCGAGGTGAGGGGCAAGCCGGGCGAGATGGGCGAGGCAATGCGGGTTGAAGCTCATCAGCGCGACGGGGCCGGAATAGGCCTCCAGCACGGCGGCGGTCGCGGCTTCCAGGCGGCCGTCAGTCGGCGCCATCTGCATCGTCTGGTCCTTCAGCTCGATCAGCAGCGGCACGGCGCCGCCGACCAGCGTCAGAACCTGCGCCAGGGTCGGGATCGTATCCTCGCCGTCCAAGAGCTTGATTTGGCCCAGTTCCTTGGCGCTGCGGGCCGAGAGAAGGCCGCTTTGCCCGGTCAGTCGCGCCATGTCTTCGTCGTGAAAGACCATCGGCACGCCGTCGGCCGAAAGTTGCAGGTCGATCTCGATCGCATAACCGGCGGCACGGGCGGCGCGGACGGCAGAGGCCGAGTTCTCGATCCGGCCCCGCGCCCGGTCATGCAAAGCGCGGTGGGCAATCGGCGCGCGCAGGAAAGCGGCGGGCAAAGGGGTGCGCATCAGCGGACCTGGAAGATCGCTTCGATCTCGACCGCGACGCCCAAGGGCAGCGAGGCCGCCGAGACGGCGGAGCGCGCATGCCGCCCGGCATCGCCCAGAACGGCGACCAGGAAATCCGACGCGCCGTTGATGACCTTGGGCTGGTCGGTGAAATCGGCGGTGGAGTTCACGAAGCCCACCAGCTTCACCGCCCTGACGATGCGCGAGAGGTCGCCGCCGCAGGCCGCCTTGACCTGGGCGAGGATCGCGATGGCGCAGGCTTTCGCAGCCTCGGCCCCCGCGGCGACGTCAAGGTCGGCGCCAAGCTTGCCGGTGATAAGCCCCGCCTCGGTCCGCGAGATTTGCCCGGAGATATGCACCAGGTCGCCCACCCGCACGAAGGGCACGTAATTCGCCGCCGGAGCCGGCGCCTCGGGCAGGGTCACCCCCAGCTCGGCCAGACGTTGTTCCACGCTCATGATTCCCCCCTTCGAAATGTTACGGGCCGGAGGCTACCCCCGGCCCGTAACACCTGCAAGTCGCCGTCAATTCTCGCGGAAGGCGAGTTTCGCGTAATCCCAGAAGGGTTTCAGCAGATAGGCCATCGGAGAACGGTCGCCGGTCGAGACATAGGCCTGCACCGGCATGCCGGGCAGCAGGGTCTGGCCGTCCAGCTTCGCCATCTCGCCCGGCTGCAGTTCGACTTCGCCGCGGTAATAGCTTTGCTTCGTCGCTTGGTCGCTGATCGCATCGGCCGAAATCTTGGTCAGCGTGGCCTTCAGCTGCGGCGTGGTGCGGGCCGAGAAGGCGGCAAAGGCCACCTCGACACTTTCGCCGATATGCACCTCGTCGACATGGATCGGCGGGATCTGGATGACGATGATCAGCGGCCGGTCCTGCGGAATGATGTAAAGCAGCGGATCGGCCGGGCGCACCACGGCTTGCGGCGTGGTGACCGCCAGCCCCAGCACGACGCCCGAGACGGGCGCGCGGATGTCCAGCCGGTCGACCTTTTCCTGCAGGGCCCGGCGGCGCTCGGCCAGTTCCAGCGTCTTGTCGCCCATATCGCGCAGCTGCGTATTGGCATCCTCGCGCCGAGCGGATTGGATTTGCAGGATCTGCAGCTGGATTTCGGTGCCCTTGCCCTCGGCCTGGGCCAGGTTCGATGCCAGCTCACCCTTGTTGCCCATCAGCCGCGCGACCTCGCGCTGCAGGTCGCTCAGCTGGGCGGATTGCGCCAGGCCCTGGTCCAGAAGCTTGGTCTTGGCCTCGATCTCGGGCTTCAGGAGGTTGACCTGGTCGTCGATGGCCGACATCTGGGCGCGCACGCCGTCGGATTGCGCCTTCAGCTGGTCTTGCCGCTTGTTCAACTGGCTGATCTGGGCGTTGACCGTGTCGAGCCGCGCGGTGAAGAGCCGCTTTTGCCCCTCGATCTGCTCGGCGACATCGGGGCGGGTCTTGGCCAGCTCCAGCAGGTCGGGCGGAAAGACCGGGGCGTCGGCATCGTCGCGCTCGGCCTCCAGCCGGGCCTTGCGGGCCATGGAGTCGAAAAGCTGGCCCTCGACGATGGCGAGCTCGGCATTCACCTGCGTGCCGTCCAGCCGGATGAGCAGGTCGCCGGCCTTCACCGTCTGCCCCTCGGTCACGTCGATTTCGGAAACCATGCCGCCGTCCAAGTGCTGCACGACCTGGCGGTTCTGTTCGACCTGGATGACGCCGGGGGCCACGACGGCGCCGGAGATCGTGGTCAAAAGCCCCCAGAAGA
>CAMFIX010000040.1 GCA_945952425.1 uncultured Pseudorhodobacter sp.
GGACCACTTCAGCCGCGCCCGGCCGGAGCTGGGCCTGTCCGACCTCGCCCGCGCCTCGGGGGTGAACAAGGCGACCTGCTTCCGGCTGATGACCGAGCTGGTCGAACATGGGCTGATCGAGCAGACCGTGGCCAAGACCTATCGCATCGGCCCGGCGGTCCTGCGGCTGGCGGCCTTGCGCGAGGCGGCGGTGCCGTTGCGCGACGGGGCGCAGGCGGTGCTGCGCGACCTGGCCGAGACCAGTGGAGAAACCGCCCATATGTCGCATCTGATCGCGGGGCGGCTGTCGGTGATGGCCTTCGCCTATTCCGGCCGTCCGGGCGTCAAGGTGATGATGGAAGACGAGGATATCCTGCCGTTGCACGCCACCTCCTCCGGCAATGCGGTGCTGGCCTGGATGCAGGCCGACACCCCGGTGGTGCTGGAGCCCCGCGCCCCCGGCACCCCGCGCACGGTCGAGGCCTTGCAGGCGCGGCTGGCGCAGGTGCAGGCCCGCGGCTGGGCCGAAAGCGAAAGCACCTACGAGGCCGATATCGCCTCTCTCGCTTTGCCGCTGTTCGATTCCGGGGCCCGCGTGATGGGCGCCTTGTCCGTCGCGGGGCCGATTGGCCGGATGGGGGCCGACCGGCGCGCAACCCTCGTGGCGCCGATCCTGAAAGCGGCGCTTCGGATGATGGATCTTTGGGGCGGCCAGCCGCCCGACAACGTGGCCGCGCTGTGGCGCCGGGTCGAAGGAGCCTGAGATGAAGGACAGCAATTACCTGAAGGAAAAGAACGCGCGGAGCCTCTGGCATCCGATGACCGCGCCCTCCGACAGCCTGAAGAACCCGCCCGCGATCATCGTCGGCGGCGAGGGCTCGACGATCACCGATGTCGATGGGCACCGGGTGGTGGATGGGGTCGGGGGCCTCTGGAACGTCAACCTCGGCTATTCCTGCCAGCCGGTGAAGGACGCCATCGCGGCGCAGCTGGACCGTCTGCCCTATTACTCGATCTTCCGCGGCACGTCGAACGATGCGGTCATCGAACTGTCGGAGGCGCTGCGCGACTTTTTCGCGCCGGAGGGGATGGCGCGGGCCTTCTATACCTCGGGCGGCAGCGACAGCGTCGAGACGGCGTTGCGGCTGTCGCGGCAGTATCACAAGATCCGAGGCGAGGGCGCGCGCACCAAGTTCCTTTCCTTGAAGAAGGGCTATCACGGCACCCATTTCGGCGGCGCCTCGGTGAATGGCAATGCGAACTTCCGCACGGCCTATGAGCCGCTTCTGCCCGGCTGCCACCACATCCCCGCGCCATATCCCTTCCGCAACCCGTTCAACGAAAGCGACCCCGCCCGGCTGGCGCAGCTCTGCCTGCAGGCCCTGGAGGACGAGATCGCCTTCCAGGGGGCCGGCACGATTGCCGCTTTCATCATGGAGCCGATCCTCGGCGCCGGTGGCGTGATCCCGCCGCACCCCTCCTTCATGCCGGGGGTCGAGGCGATCTGCCGCAAGCATGGCATCCTGCTTATCGCGGACGAAGTCATCACCGCTTTCGGCCGCACCGGCGCCTGGACGGGCAGCAGGCTTTGGGGCGTGAAGCCGGATTTCATCTGCACCGCCAAGGCGATCACCAATGGGTACTTCCCCTTCGGCGCGGTGATGATCGGCGAGGCGGTCACCCAGGTCTTCGAGGGCGACGAGAGTGGCCGCGCCGCCATCGGCCACGGCTATACCTATTCCGGCCACCCGGTCGGCGCGGCGGCGGCCCTGGCCTGCCTTGGCGAGATGCAGCGGCTGAACGTGCCGACCTTGGCGGCCGCCCGGGGCACCCAGCTTTGGGCGGGGCTGCAGGCGCTGAAGGCGCGGTATGAGGTGATCGGCGATGTGCGCGGCGGATATGGGCTGATGCTGGCGATCGAGCTTGCCGGGCCGGGCAAGGCCGCTCCGCCGAAAGCGCAGCCCGGTCAAGTGCAGGCCACGGCCTACAAGGCGGGGGCGATGGTGCGGGTCTCGGGGCCGAACATCATCCTCTCGCCGCCCCTGGTGCTGACGGACTCCGAGGCGCAGACCATCCTCGACGCGCTGGACGCCGGTTTCGCGGCGCTATGAAAAGGGCCGCCCTGCAAAGGGCGGCCCGGTTTCCGAATGCAGGATCGCTTACTTCAGATCGAAGCGGTCGAGCTCCATCACCTTGACCCAGGCCTTGACGAAATCGGCCTTGAACTTGGCCTCGGCGCCGTCCTGGGCATAGACTTCCGCCACCGCCCGCAGGATCGAATTCGACCCGAAGACCAGATCGACACGGCTGCCCGTGGCAACCTTCTCGCCCGTCTTGCGGCTGGTCGCGACGTAAGCAGGCCCTTCCTTGGCCCAGGCGTTTTCCATCGACAAGAGGCCGGTGAAGAAGGCGTTCGTCAGCGTGCCCGGCACGCCGAAAACGCCCTGCCCGCCCTCGGTCACGCCCAGGGCGCGCAAGCCGCCGACCAGCACCGTCATCTCGGGCGCCGACAGCTTCAACAGCTGCGCCTTGTCGACCAGCATCGTCTCGGCCGGAGCCGACAGACCCGGCTTGATCCAGTTGCGGAAGCCGTCGGCCTCGGGCTCCATCGGCGCGAAAGAGGCCGCGTCGGTCTGCGCCTCGGTCGCATCGCCCCGGCCGGGGGTGAAGGGGACGGGCAGGCCCGAGGCCTGCTCGACCGCCGCCACGCCCGCCAGAACGATCAGATCGGCCAGCGAAATTTTCGCCGCGCCCTTGGCGTCGAACGCCGCCTTGATCGCCTTCAGCTTGCCCAGAACGACCGCAAGTTCGGCCGGCTTGTTGACCGCCCAATCCTTTTGCGGCGCCAGGGCGATGCGGGCGCCATTGGCCCCGCCCCGCTTGTCCGACCCCCGGAAGGACGAGGCCGAAGCCCAGGCCGTCCGCACCAGCTCGGTCACCGACAGGCCCGAGGCCAGCACTTCGGACTTCAGCGCCGCGATCTCGTCCGCCGAGGGCAAGGGGCCCGGCGCGGCGGGGATCGGGTCTTGCCAGATCAGGTCTTCGGCCGGAACCTCGGGCCCGAGATAGAGCGCCTTCGGCCCCATGTCGCGGTGGGTCAGCTTGAACCAGGCGCGGGCGAAGGCATCGGCGAACTTCTCGGGGTTCTTCGCGAAATCCTGCGCGATCGGCCCATAGATCGGGTCGAAGCGCATGGCGAGGTCGGCGGTCGTCATCATCGGGCGGTGCTTGATGGACGGGTCATGCGCATCGGGGATCATGTCCTCGGGCGCCACGTCCTTGGCCAGCCAGATCTGCGCGCCCGCGGGGGACTTCACAAGCTCCCATTCGTATTGGAACAGAACGCGGAGGTAACCCATGTCCCAGGTCGTCGGATTGGGCTTCCAGGCGCCCTCGATGCCGGAGGTCGTGGTGTGGATGCCCTTGCCCGAGGCGAAACCGTTCTTCCAGCCGAGGCCCTGCTCTTCAAGGCTCGCCCCCTCCGGCGCCGCACCGACGAGGGTCGGATCGCCCGCGCCATGCGCCTTGCCGAAGGTGTGGCCACCGGCGACCAGCGCCACCGTCTCGGCGTCATCCATCGCCATACGGCCGAAGGTCTCGCGGATGTCGCGGCCCGAGGCGACCGGGTCGGCCTTGCCGTCGGGGCCTTCCGGGTTCACATAGATCAGCCCCATCTGCACGGCTGCGAGGGGGTTTTCCAGCTGCCGGTCGCCGGAATAGCGCGAATTCGGCTTGTCGGAGGTCGCCAGCCACTCGGCCTCGGACCCCCAGTAGATATCCTCCTCCGGCGCCCAGACATCGGCACGCCCGCCACCGAAACCGAAGGTCTTGAAGCCCATCGACTCCAGCGCGACATTGCCCGCCAGGATCATCAGATCGGCCCAGGAGATCGCATTGCCGTATTTCTGCTTGATCGGCCACAGGAGCCGCCGCGCCTTGTCGAGGTTGCCGTTATCGGGCCAGGAGTTCAGCGGCGCAAAGCGCTGCGTCCCGTTGCCCGCGCCGCCGCGCCCGTCCGCCGTGCGGTATGTGCCAGCCGAGTGCCAGGCCATGCGGATCATCAACCCGCCGTAATGGCCCCAATCCGCCGGCCACCAATCCTGGCTGTCGGTCATCAGGGCGGTCAGGTCGCGCTTCAGCCCGGCGTAATCCAGCTTGCCGAAAGCGGCGCGGTAGTCGAATTCCTCGCCGAGCGGGTTCTGCGCCGCCCCGTGCTGGTGAAGGATGCCAAGGTTCAGCTGGTTCGGCCACCAGTCGCGATTGCCGCGCGTGGAATTCTTCGCATTCGCGCCGTGAACCGGGCACTTGCCTGCGGTGTCCATGAGATCCTCCTGTGAATCGGAATGGAATGGTTCTAACATCCGAGTGCGATTAGTTGAACTTGTATTTCCTGATGGCGGCGATAAGTTGCCCTTATGATAACCCTGAAGCAGCTGCGCTATTTCGATGCCCTGGCCCGGCAGGGTCATTTCGGCCGCGCCGCCGAGGTTTCGGCGATTTCGCAGCCCGCCCTGTCGATGCAAATCCGCGAGCTGGAAGAGGCCCTTGGTGCGCCTTTGTTGGAGCGGGGGCGGCAGATGCGGCTGACGGCTTTCGGTGAGGAGTTCCTCGCCAAGGCGCAGGCGATCCTGCGGCAGGTGGACGAGCTCTCCGACCTCGCCCGCGCCGCGCGGGAGAGGCTGGTGGGGCGGTTGCGGCTCGGCGTGATCCCGACCGTCGCGCCCTATCTTCTGCCGCGGATCGTGGGGCGGCTGACCGAAACGCATCCCGACCTGGACCTGCACATCCGCGAAACGGTGACGCCGAAGCTTTTGGCCGAGCTGGAGGAGGGGCGGCTCGACACCGCCATCGTCGCCCTGCCAGTTTCCGAACCATCGTTCATAGAGGCGCCGCTTTTCACCGAAAGTTTCGTCTTCGTGCGCCCGCTGGCGGATGCGCTTTTGCCCGTGCCGGGGCCGGAGGCCCTGCGCGAGATGCGGCTTCTGCTCTTGGAAGAGGGCCATTGCTTCCGCGACCAGGCACTGAGTTTTTGCCGGATGGAGCGCTCACCGCGCGAGCTGCTGGACGGCTCGTCGCTTTCGACGCTGGTGCAGATGGTCGGCGCCGGGCTCGGCGTCACGCTGATCCCCGAAATGGCCGTGCCGGTCGAGACACGCTCGGCCCGGGTCGATATCGCGCGCTTTGCGGTCGAGCCGAAGCGCACCATCGGCATGATCTGGCGCCGCGCCTCGCCGCTGGCCCGGCAGTTGGGCGAGATTTCCGAGGCCGTGCGGGCGGCGGCTCAGTAGCCTTTGGAGGTGGCGGCTTCGGTCTTGCGATAGGCCGCGATCTGAACCGAAAGCGCGTTCGCAAATATCCGAACGTCCGTCAGCAAACTGCCGAAGTCGAAACCCTGACCCTGCACGCGGCGCACCATTTCGGGGCTGCCGCAGTGGCAACCGGCCACCTTTCCGGCCGCCTTGGCGCGGCGGCCGATGGCCGCGATGGCATCCAGCACCTCCGCCGCAGAGGGGTCGAGCGTCGGCTCGTAACCCAGCGAAAGCCCAAGGTCCGAGGGGCCGACATAGACGCCGTCGATCCCCTCGACGGCAAGGATTGCGTCAAGGTTGTCAAGGGCTTGCCGCGTCTCGATCATGGCCATGACCAGCACCTGGTCATTGGCGGTCTTCACGTAACCCGCCCCATGAACCATATTGGCCCGCGTCGGCCCAAAGCTGCGCCCGCCCAAGGGCGCATAGCGGCTAGCCTGGACCAAGGCCCGCGCATCGGCCTCGGTATTGACCATCGGACAGATCACCCCCGAGAAACCCGCATCCAGCACCTTGGCGATGATCCCGGGCTCGTTCCACGGCACGCGGGCCAGCACCGGGGCGGGCAGACCCTGCAAGACCTGCACCATGGTCAGCGCCATCGGATAGTCGATCAGCCCGTGTTGCAGATCGACCGTCACCATGTCGAATCCGGCGCGGCCGATCATCTCGGCGGTCACCGCCGAGGGAATGGCGCACCAGCCGTTGATGGCTTTCTCTCCTGCGGCAAAACGGGATTTCAGCATAGCCAATCCTTCAGGGCTTGGGTTGTGGCAAGGGGCGCTTCCAGCGTGGGAATGTGACCCGCGCCCGGGATGATGACAAGCCGGCCGCGCGGCAAAAGCGAGGCCATCAGCTCGTGGCGGTCGAGGGGGCAAAGGCGGTCGTGCTCGCCCATCAGCACCAGGGTGTGGCCGGTATAGGCCCGCAAGGTGGCCTGTTGGTCGCGCCGATCCCGCAGGGCGAGCGATTGTTCGGTAAACACCTGGGGCCCAAGATCCAACGCCATGGTCAGGCACAAATCTTCCAGCGCGGGCGCCTTGGTGGCGAAGTAATTCGGGATCAGCGTATCGGTCATCAGCCCCGCCAGATCAGTTTGCGAACGCGTGATCTGAAACGCGCGGCGGGCCTGAACCTCGGGCAGTTCGGCGCGGGGATTGGTGTCCAAAAGAGCCAGCCGTGCCACCCGTTCGGGGGCCCGGCGAACGACCTCCATCGCCAGAATCCCGCCCATCGACAGCCCCGCCAGGGCGAACCGCGGCGGGGCAGAGGCCAGAACCTGGGCGGCCATTGCGCCCATGCTCGTCCCATGCGGGGTCATGTGGATGACGTCGCTGTACGGGACGGTGCCCCACATCCGGTCATCGCACATCATACCCGGCAATAAGACGAGCGGCAGTCTCACAAAAGCCGCCCCGTGGCGCCCGCAGGATCATCGGTGGAAATCACCCGGTAGAGGCTGCTTTCACCCGTCATCGAGGGCGCCAGCGAATGCTCCAGACCCGGCGGAATGGCCGCCGTATCGCCGGGGTTCAGGACGGTGGTGCCATCCGCCCAGCTCAGCCGCCAATGGCCGCGCATCGGCATCAGGATCTCGTGCTGGTTCAGGGTGTAGGGCGCCGCCGAAATCGAGTTGCGCGAGAGGAACTCGACCTCGAAGCCCGGACGGTCGCGCAGCTTGCCCTCGGCGCCGATCACCTTGGCGGGCTGGCGGTCCGACAGGGCCATCAGGTCCCAATAGCGGGCGACGTGGTTGGGGATGACCTCGGCGGTGGTGGGCTCGGGGAAGGCCTTCAGCTCTTCATCCGTCAGAAGCGGCATGGGGGGCACGCCTTCGGGCAGCGACTGGCCCTTTTTCGTGTCGTAGAGCTTGCCGTTCTTCCCCAGGATCAACCCGTAATCCTTGGCGTCGGTGATGACCTGGGGCGCCCAGACCACGCCGCCGCCCGCGTCATCGCCGCCCAGCACAGCCATAATCATCCCGTAATCGGTGCCAACGTTCTCGAAGGCGCGGAAGATACCGGTCGGGATGTTGAAGATGTCGCCTTCCTCGGCGATGAACTCTCCGGCGGTGCCCCAGCGGCCCCAGAAGAACCGCCAGCGCCCCTTCAGCACGAAGAAGACTTCCGCCGTGCGGTGGGTGTGGAGCGAGTTGCGGCACCCGGGCGGTTGGCCCGCGGCGCCGATGTTGAAGCCCGGCGTCTCGCGGATATGGACGTGCTGGTCGGGGGATTCCGAGACCCCGCCGCCGATGATCGTGAAGTTCTCCTTCTGGTTCGAGCCCGGGGTATGGGCGTCGATGAAGGCGGTCTTGCAGGGGCGCAGATCGCCATAGCGGACGATGCGGGCTTCCATCTCTTGCGGGGTCATGGTCTTCCTTTCAGAAGGTTTTGGTCAATCGGCGGTCCAGCCGCCGTCGACGACAAGCGAGGTTCCGGTGATGAGGGCGGCGGCGTCCGAGGCCAGGAAAGCCACGGCGCCCATCAGGTCTTCGACCTCGCCGATGCGGGGCAGCTTGATCTTCGAGGCGATCCAGGCGGCGCGTTCGGGATTGGCGAAGGTCGGCGCGGTGAGGTCGGTCTTGATGAAGGTCGGCGCGATGGTGTTGACGCGGATCTGGTGCGGGCCCCATTCGATGGCCATGGACTTGGTCATGCCCTCGACCGCGTGCTTGGTCGCGGCATAGACCGCGCGGTCGATGCCGCCGACATGGGCCATCTGCGAGGAGATGTTGATGAGGCTGCCGGGTTTGCCCTCGGCGATGAGTTTCCGAGCGATGGTTCGCGTCAGGAAATAGGCGGCGCGGAAGTTCAGCGCGCTGACTGCATCGAAATCGCTGGGGGTCGTGGCCAGCGCAGAGGCGTGCCGCGCGGTGCCTGCCGAATTCACCAGCACGTCGAAGGCGGGAAGCGCGGAGAGGACCTCTTCAGTGGTCTCGACATTGGCCACGTCCAGCACCAGGACATGGGCCCGCATCCCCTCGGTCGCGATCTCGGCGGCGAGCGCCTCCAGCTGCTCGCGACGCCGGGCGGCGAGCCAGACCTCTGCCCCCTGCTCGGCCAGCGCCACCGCAGCGGCGACGCCGATGCCGGAGGAGGCTCCGGCCACCAGCGCGCGGCGGCCGTCAAGGCGGAAGGAGGGGGTGCGGGGAAGGGTCATTCAGCAGCAGCTCCATAGGGGACGTTTTGCCCACCATAGCGCCGGACGCGGATGTTGCACTGTTCGGCATGGCCGACGAAGCCCTCCAGCATACACAGGCGCGAGCCATAGCGGCCGACCAAGGCCGCCGCCTCATCCGTCGTCACACGTTGATACGAATGCGTTTTCAGGAACTTGCCGACCCAAAGGCCCCCGGTATAGCGCCCCGCCTTCTTGGTCGGCAGCGTGTGGTTGGTGCCGATCACCTTGTCGCCATTGGCGACATTGGTCCGCGGCCCGAGGAAGAGCGCGCCGTAGGAATGCATCTTCTCCAGATACCAATCGTCGCGGTCGGTCATCACCTGGACATGCTCGCTGGCTATGTCGTTGGCCACCGCCAGCATCTCGTCATGGGTGTCGCAGAGGATCACCTCGCCATAGTCGCGCCAGCTGACCGAGGCCGTGGCGGCGGTCGGCAGAATGGCCAGAAGCCGGTCGATCTCGGCCAGGGTCGCCTCGGCCAGCTTGCGGGAATTCGTCACCAGAACGGCGGGAGAATTGTAGCCGTGTTCGGCCTGGCCGAGGAGATCGGTGGCGCACATTTCGGCATCGACGGTGTCATCGGCGATCACCATGGTCTCGGTCGGGCCGGCGAAAAGGTCGATGCCGACGCGGCCATAGAGCTGGCGCTTGGCTTCCGCCACATAGGCATTGCCGGGGCCGACGAGCATGTCGACGGGTCGGATCGTCTCGGTCCCGATGGCCATGGCGCCCACGGCCTGCATCCCGCCCAGCACATAGATCTCATGCGCCCCGCCCAAGGCCATGGCGGCCACGATGGCCGGGTGGGGCGCACCGTTCACCGGGGGCGCCGAGGCGATGATGCGTGGGACCCCCGCGACCGAAGCGGTCAGCACCGACATATGCGCCGAGGCCACCATGGGGAACTTGCCGCCCGGAACATAGCAGCCGACCGACTGCACCGGGATGTTGCGATGGCCGAGGAAGACGCCGGGCAGCGTCTCGACCTCGATATCCGTCATGCTGGCGCGCTGCGCCTCGGCAAAGCGGCGGATCTGTTCTTGCGCGAAGCGGATATCCTCCATGTCGCGGGGGGCGACCTTCTGCATCGCGGCCTCGATATCCGAGGGGCTGAGGCGGAAGGAGGGCGGGTCGTAGCGGTCGAACTTCACCGACAGATCGCGCACCGCCGCATCGCCGCGCGCCTCGATATCGGCCAGGACGCCCTCGACCGTGGCACGCACCGCCGCATCATCGGCCGCCCGCTCGGTCTGAGGTTTGCCGTGCTTGAGCCAGGTCACCGCCATCTCGTCCTCGTCGTTTGAATACGTTTGCAATATTTGTAAGTCCAAAGCGGGAGAGATGGCAAGGGGCCTGTTGCAGGAGGCCGCGGATTTTTCCACATCGCGGCGGCGCATCACGAAATTCCTGCGAAATTTCGGGCGCTTGGCCCGGGGGCATGGAAAAATCGCCAAAGGGGCGCTTTCAGGCTTTGCATTCGTATTCATAAAGCCGTAAAACGGGACCAGGAAATCCCCCCGCATTCCCCGTGACGGAGACGAACATGACGCATCGCGAAGCCTATCCTGCCGCCAAGGTGACCTGGGTCAAGGCCCCCTCGCGCTCGGCCGAGGCCGACAATCGGCCGGTGGCCGAGCTTGTGGCCAAGGTGCTGGCCGATGTGAAGGCCGAGGGCGATGCCGCCGTCGCGCGCTATAGCCGCGAGTTCGACAAGGCCGATCTTTCGGCCTTCGAAGTGACGCCCGAGCAGCGCGCGGCGGCGGTGGCCAACCTCGACCAGCAGACCCGCAAGGACACCGAATTCGCCATCGCCAACGTCCGCCGCTTTGCCGAGGCGCAGCTGGCGACGATCCTGCCTTTGGACATCGAAAGCCTGCCCGGCGTCTTCATGGGCCACCGGGTGATTCCGATCGAGCGGGTCGGGGCCTATGTCCCGGGCGGGCGCTTCCCGCTCTTGTCGGCGCCGATCATGACCATCGTTCCGGCCAAGGTGGCGGGGGTGAAGGAGATCATCGCCTGCCTGCCGCCCAACGCGCATGAGGCGATGGTGGCGGGCTGTCACCTGTCGGGCGCGGACCGCATCTTCCGCATCGGCGGGGCGCAGGCGATTGCGGCCATGGCTTATGGGACCGAGACGGTGCCGGGGGTGATGAAGATCATGGGGCCGGGCAATGCCTTCGTGAACGAGGCCAAGCGGCAGGTCTTTGGGCCTGTGGGGATCGACCAGCTGGCGGGGCCGTCGGAGATCTACGTTCTGGCCGACGAGACCGGCGATGCCGAGATGCTGGCGACGGATTTGCTCGCCCAGGCCGAGCATGACGTGCGCACACGGGTGGGCTTGATTACCACGTCGCGGGCCCTGGCAGAGGCCGTGGTGGCGGAGGTCGAGCGGCAGCTTCAGGGCCTTTCGACCGCGCATGTCGCGGCGCCGGCATGGGCCGCGTATGGCGAAGTGGCGGTCTGCGAGGATGAGGCGGCGATGATCGCCTATTCCGATTTCATCGCGGCCGAGCATCTGCAGGTGCATACGAAGGACGCCCATGGGCTGGCGAAGAAGCTGACCAACTATGGCTCGCTGTTCATCGGGGAACTGGCCTCGGTGGTCTATTCCGACAAGTGCTCGGGCACGAACCACACGCTGCCGACCATGGCGGCGGGGCGCTATACCGGCGGCCTCTGGGTCGGCGCTTATGTCAAGATCGCGACCCATCAGTGGCTGACCGAAGAGGGCGTCAAGCAGGTGGCGCCTCCGGCCGCGCGGCAGGCGGCGAGCGAGGGGTTGGAAGGGCACCGGCGCGCGGCGCAGCTGCGGCTGGACCGGATGCAGGTGCGCTGAAGGCACCCCTGGGAGGGTTTCACACCCTCCCAGACCCTCCCGTGGGATATTTATGGACCAATGAAATGGGGGGCAGCGCTCCCCGTTTTCATGGGCGCTGGAGCGCGTGATCCGTGGCGCACTCATAGGCCTGGGCGGCGCGGCAGATCAGGGCGTCATCGCCCGGGCGTGCCGCCAGTTGCAGGCCCATGGGCAGGCCATCTGCGAAGCCGCAGGGCAGCGAGATGGCGGGCTGGCCGGTCAGGTTGAAGGCGATGGTGCGCATGGGCGTCCAGACCGCCTTTTCGCCGTCGAAGGCCGAAAAGGGCAGCGCCGGGGTCAGGGTCGTCGCGGTCAGGATCAGGTCGACGCCCTCCATTGCGGCCGTCATCTCGGTGGTCAGCCGGGCCTGGGCCTGGCGGGCGAGGGCGACATCGGCCTCGGTCAGGACCGCGCCGAAGGCCAGGCATTGCAGCGTCGGGCGGCCGTAGAGGTCTTGCGAGGTCTCGATCAGGGCGCGGTGTTCGTGCAGCGCCTCGGCGTGGAGGATGACGGAGGCCGCGGCCTCCATCGCGGGGTAATTGGGCAGGTCGATCAGGCGGATACGCGCGCCGAGGAGGGAGAAGGTGCCGGCCGCATCGTCCATCAGGCGCAGGAGGCTCGGATGGGCCTGGGGATCGTCTGCGAACCAGTTCCGCGCAAAGCCGATGGTCAGGCCCTGCACCCCGTCGTTCAGCCTGGGCATCACCTTCGGGCCGTCTCCGATCAGGTCCAGCGTGAGCGCCGCTTCCTCGACCGTACGGGCGAGGGGGCCGATATGGTCGAGGCTGGGGGACAGCGGGAAGGCCCCCGCGCGGGAGGTCGCCCCGTAAGTGGGCTTCAGCCCGACGCAGCCACAATAGGCCGCCGGAGAGCGGACAGACCCGCCGGTGTCGGTGCCCAAAGAGACGCGCACCAGCCCGCCCGCCACGGCAGAGGCCGAGCCGGAAGAGGAACCTCCGGTGA
>CAMFIX010000041.1 GCA_945952425.1 uncultured Pseudorhodobacter sp.
GGTCTGCGAGGATCCACAAAGGAGAGCGGTCATGTCGGAGATTACCACGGTCGGGCTCGACCTGGCGAAGAATGTGTTCCAGGTCCATGGGGCTGATGCTTCGGGGCGGGCGGAGTTGCGCAAGAAGCTGAGGCGGGATCAGGTTTTGGCCTTCTTCAGCCAGTTACAGCCGTGCATTGTGGCGATGGAAGCCTGTGGTGGCGCGCATTTTTGGGGCCGCGAGATCGTCAAGCTGGGCCACGAGGTGCGGCTCATCCCGCCCGCCTATGTCAAGCCTTTCGTCAAGCGCCAAAAGAATGATGCCGCCGATGCCGAGGCAATCTGCGAAGCAGCGCAGCGCCCGACGATGCGCTTCGTGCCTGTGAAGAGCGAAGAAACCCAAGGGGCAGCGATGGTCTTTCGGGTCCGAGAGCTTCTGATCCGGCAAAGGACGCAGGCGACCAATGCGCTGCGCGGCCATCTGACAGAGTTCGGGCAGATCGTCCCGCAAGGAGCCGCGAATGCCGCGAAGCTGATCGCCATCGTCGAGGAGCCCGCCAGTGGCTTGCCGGCCGACGCGATCGCAACGCTCAAGGTTCTGGTTGCGGCCATGACCCATCTGGAGGCCGAGCTTGGCAAGCTAGACGCCGAGATCGTTCGTCGGGCAAAAGCAAACGAGGTGGCGCGACGGCTGATGACGGTGCCAGGCATCGGGCCGTTGATCGCCACGGCCATCGCAGTCCTGGCCCCGCCGCCCGAGACTTTCCGCAGGGCACGCGACTTTGCGGCTTGGTTGGGTCTGGTGCCACGCCAGCATTCCACCGGTGGCAAGCAGCGCCTCGGGGCGACGACCAAGATGGGCGAACGATCCCTTAGGCGCCTGCTGATCATCGGAGCCAACAGCGTCATCATCAAACGGCACACCCATGCTGCTGCGCGGCCGGGGACGTGGCTGGGCGGGATGCTGACACGCAAGCCGCCGATGCTGGTGCGCGTAGCGTTGGCGAACAAAATGGCGCGGATCGTCTGGGCCCTGATGGCCCGGGGTGGCGTCTACCAGTCTCCGGCCGCGGCGGCATAAGCCGTCCGTCGGTCGCGAGGGCGTCGGAGCGGAAGAGGACAAGGAGTGGTTTGGCGCAAAAGTCGTGAGACGGGATCGGGAGAACCAGTGTGCAACAGAGTGCCTTCGAGCACGCGGCTTTGATCTGGACCCGACCTTCGAACACCATACGGGCCTGCGGCATGACGATGGCCGCATCAGAGGCCGGACACATGTCAGCACCCGATGACGCGCCAAGATCAGCTCCAAAAATACCTCTTGCGCAAGGGGCGGTTACACATGTTGCACAAATCCTGTGAGGGATTCATCTCGTGAATCCAGCGTGCTAGCTGGATGGGATGAGCAGACCGAACACACCGACCTACAAGACGCTGAACTGGCCCGAGAATAGTGAGCCATTGAGGCGCCATTGGTTCGAGCCCAATGGCGAACGCGCTCAAGCGCCGGGGGTCACTGACGATCTGGTTCGATCCTGGCATGTCGTGGGCTCCGTATGGTCTCTGGTTGAAGTCGCCAAACTCCACCTCGATCCTACACCTCGATGGCCACCCAGGATCACACCGCCCACTGCGGTGAATTTACACCAGCTCTGCGGACACTAACTCGAGAGCCTGTTGCGGCTCATCGGCCTGGACTGGGAGGTTCCGGACTTCAGCACGCTGAGCCGTCGCCAGAAGACCCTTGCCGTGAACATCCCGTATCGTGGATCAGCAGGCCCGTTGCACCTGCTGATCGACAGCACGTGCATCCAGGTGGAGGGCGAAGGGGAGTGGAACGCGCGTAAGCATGGCGGCCCCAAGCGCCCCTCGCCACGGTTTCTCGAACCGGTGGCGAAACCATGGCTCGACTGGCGCAAGATCCATCTCGGAATCGACGAGCAAACACTGGAAGTCAGGGCAGTTGAGGTCACCAGCGGCGACATCGGCGATGCCCCCATGCTGCCCGAACTATTGGCCCAGATTCCGACCGATCAGAACATCGCCAGCGTGACACCCGGAAGTACCATGACACCATTGCCGAACGAGGAGCTCATGCTGTCATCCCACCCCGCAAAAACGCCAAGCCATGGAAGGCAATCACGGCTGGCGCCGTCGCGCGCAACGAGGCGCTGCGGGCGTCGAAACACTTGGGCCGTGCGCTCTGGCGACGATGGAGCGGCTACCACCGCCGAAGCCGTGTCGAAACCAAGATGCATTGCGTGAAACTGCTGGGGCAGCGCCTCATCGCCCGGGACTTCGGCCGCCAAGTCGCGGAGTTCCAGGTTCGTGTTGCCGTGCTGAACGGCTACACCGCGCTTGGCATCCCTGTCACAAAGGTCGCAGGATAGGTCTGTCCGGGGAAAGGGGAAGTCCGACCGTCACCCGATTTGTGCAACGGAGCCAACCGGATCGCAAGTAAATACATGATTTTCCATATCTTGATGGGTCACCTATGGGAGAGCGACAGGTGATCCGATCGGCATCATCCTCCGTTCATCCTTTGGTCTGAGCTATTTGCAACCGCCAATCTTTTGTCTGGTCCCCGCGGCGGGAGTTGAACCGAGGCCGCACCGAGCAGGGAACAGGTTGAAGGTTTGTTCCGGGAGCCCTGATCAAGGGCTCGGATGTAGAACGTCCGACCTGCCCCCATTCCGTCTTGGGAAAGGGACGATGGGAGCAGGACGGGCCCCCTCTTGCCCGGCCTGCGATGCGAAGCCCCGCCAGAGGCGTTCGACAGAATTCCGGCGGATCGCCGCGACCTTGGCAATCGCGGTCACCCCTTCTGCAAAGCCAGTCCGGCCTGGCCTTCCGCAAACCCGTTGGCGATGAGCTGTCCTGGCAGGAGCCCCTGCACCTGCCCCAAGAGGTCAGGACCGGCAGCGGCATAGGCCGCGACGAGGGCAGGGAAATCCCCCGGCTGCGGCGAGAGGCGCAGACTGGAGACACCCGCCGACCGCAGCCGCTCGATCTGGCCTGCGACGGTCGTCACGGCCTGTCCCAGGGTCTGAATGCCGTTGACCGTAAGGAAGCTGCGCCCTTCCAGGGTGCTCACGTCGCGGCCATGGGGATCCTCGCCGCAGACGAAAAGGCAGGCATCCTTGGCACGGTCATGCAGGCGGGCGTGATAGCAGCGCGCCGACAGGGCCAGGGGGGCCTTGCCGTGGCCCCAGACCTCGACCGCGACCCCGCGCTCGGCGCCGGCCCGGGCAAGGACGGATATGGAGGCGAGTGGCAATTCGACGGGCAGGCAAATGCGGCGGGCCCCCCTTGAGGCCAGCCAATCCAGCGTCCCCTCATTATAGACATTGACCGTCGGGCCAACCCAGAAAGGATAGGAGTTTGGCATGTGGCGCAGCGCCGAAAGGTCGGCGATCTCCACGGGCAGGCCGGTTTCGAAGAGGGCGGCGGTCTGGCGCCTCTCGCGCGGCAGGGTGATCAAGGCCAGTGAGGAGATGGCGACCTCCTTGCCGGCCGCCTGCAGCGTCTCGACGGCCTGGGGGATCTCCTGGTCCCAGAAGGGCAATCGCTTGGAACAGACCCATTCGCCGATCACCAACCTTGCAAAGGGGGCGGCGGCGAGGTCGCGGTAGAAGGCGCGCACCGTCTCGCGGGGCCAGAAAAAGGCGTTGGGGCCAATGGTCAGGTCCATGTCATCTCCACGTCTTGGCATAGGCGCCGGTCGTCGCGGCCTGACCCTCGGTCAGGCGCTGCAACTGCGCGGCGGGCAGGGGGCGCCCTGCCTCGACCGCATCGATGGCAGCGCGAAAGGCGCGCACGACTTCGGTCACATAGGCGCGGCTGCGCTGGCGGCCCTCGATCTTCAGGGCGGTCACCCCGGCCCGCTTCAGGGCGGGAAGAAGCGTCATCGCATCAAGGCTCACCGGGTCCTCGAAAAGATGGCCGGTCTGGTCTCCACTGGTGAAGCAGCCTTTGCAAAGCGTCGGATAGGGGGCGGGCGCCCCCTTGGGCGTCCGGTGGATCAAGAGCCCACCCAGCCGCGCTTCCTGGCCGCCGGGCGTGTCGGCATAGGCGACATGGCTGGCCGGAGAGCAGACGCCATTCATGTTGGGCGAAAGCCCGGTGGCCCAGGAGGACAAGGCACAGCGCCCTTCGGCCATGACGCAAAGCCCTCCGAAGACGAAGACTTCGGTTTCGACGGCGACTTCGCGGGTGATGGAGGCGATCTCCTCCACGGTCAGCACGCGGGGCAGGACGACGCGGCGCACCCCGAAGGCCGCGGCATAAAGGCCGATGGCATCGGCATTGGCTGCGGCCGCCTGGACCGACAGATGCAGTCTCAAGCCCGGGTGGTGACACCGGGCATGGTCCAGGAGGCCAAGGTCGGCGAGGATGACCGCATCGACGCCCGCCGCCTCGGCATCGGCAAGCGCGCGGTGCCAGATGGCCTGCTGGCCCGCCCGGGGGAACGTGTTGATCGCGCAGAGCACCTTGACCCCCTGCGCATGGGCGAAAGCGACGCCCTCGGCCATCTCGGCCCGGGAGAAGTTCAGGCCGGGGAAGTTGCGTGCATTGGTCTCGTCGGCAAAACCGCAGTAGACGGCATGGGCTCCCGCACCGACCGCAGCACGCAACGAGGCCGGGGTGCCGGCGGGGCAAACGAGGTCCATCAGGCGCTCCGATACAGGGAAAGGCCAAGGCGGGGCCCAAGCGCCCGGGCCAGGGGGGCAAGGGGCAGGCGGGTCAGGGCGGACAGTTCGGCCGTCAGGTCCAGTTCGGCATCGTCCAGCGCATTGCGCAGGGCGAGGACCGCGGCGGTGTTGCCCGAGATCTGCAAGCGGCCCGAGAAGAACAGCGCATCCCCGTCCTCTTCTCCGTGCAGCATCGACAGGAAGGCCGAAAGCCGCCCCGCGATCGCCGCATCATGCGGCGGCGGCGCGCGGTGCAGCGTCGCCCGCCCGAGGTCGGGACGCAGCAGCACCAGGCAGGGCAGGTCGGGGCAGTCGATCAGGATGGACAGCGCGGCATGGCCTGCCATGCGGGTCAGGATGTCGGGGTGGCGCGCCAGGATGGCGGCCATGAGGTGTGACAGGGCAACGGAGCCGAGCGGGGGAGGGGGAAGCCGGATCATGCCGCCTGTCTAATCGGCCCTGCCGCCCTGCGTCTTGACCATCGTCAAGACACCACCCCGCGCATCTTGCTATCGCGGCGGAATGTCAGACCTGCCGACCTTTTCCGATCTTCGCGCCTTCCTTGCCCATTGCGAGGCCGGGGGGGACCTGTTGCGCATCACGGCCCCGGTGGACCCAAGGCACGAGATGACCGCGGTGCAGCTTCTGGCCCTGCGACAGGGTGGGCCGGTCCTCCGCTTCGAAGGAGCGATGCCGGTGATCGGAAACCTCTTCGGCACGCGCAGGCGCGTGGCGGCGGGGTTGGGCGTCTCCCCGGGCGGCGTCGGCGCGCTGGGAGAGTTCCTCGCCGCCCTGCGGGCCCCCGCACCAGTCCGGGGGCTGGGTGATGCGCTCTCGCGCTGGCCGCAGCTGCGGGCGGCGCTGATGACGCGGCCCGCGACCCTGCGCCGTGCCCCGGTGCAGGCCGAGCGGCTGCCAGGACTGGAGGCGATCCCGGTGCAGACCCCCTGGCCCGGCGATGCGGGCCCCCTGATCACCTGGCCCGTGGTCATCACGCGGCCCCCGGACGAAGAGAGCCTGTCGGCCTACAATCTCGGGGTCTACCGCGCCCAGGTCATTGCCTCCGACCGACTGATCCTGCGGTGGCTGCCCCATCGGGGGGGCGCGGCGCATCACAGGCAATGGCGAGACCGGCCAATGCCGGTGGCCCTTGCCTTGGGCTGCGATCCGGCGCTTCTGCTCTCGGCCGCCCTGCCGCTGCCGGAAAACGTGTCCGAATTCACCTTCTCGGGCGTCTTGCGCGGCGCCCGGGTCGAGGTGGCGCGGGCCACGAGTGTCCCCCTCACGATCCCCGCCCGGGCCGAGATCGTCATCGAAGGCTGGGTCCATCCTGGCGAGACCGCGCCCGAAGGGCCCTTCGGCGACCATACCGGCTATTACAATGCGGCCGAGCCCTTTCCGGTGATGCGGGTTTCGGCCATCACCTGCCGCCGTGATCCGCTGTATCTTTCGACGGTGACCGGCCGCCCCCCCGACGAGCCCTCCGTGATCGGCGAGGTCTTCAATGACCTCGCGCTGCCCGTGATCCGCGCCCAGATCCCGGAGATTTGCGACCTCTACCTGCCGCCCGCCGCCTGTTCCTACCGCATGGCCGTCGTCCAGATCGACAAGCGCTATCCCGGGCAGGCGCGGCGGGTGATGCTGGCGCTTTGGGGGATGCTGGCCCAGTTCAGCTATACCAAGATGATCGTCGTGGTCGACCGCGACATCGACCCGCGCAACTGGGACGACGTGCTTTGGGCCCTGGCCACGCGTCATGATCCGGGGCGCGATACGGTGATATTGACCGATACCCCGATGGACTACCTCGACTTCGCCTCTCCCTCCGCAGGGCTGGCGGGCAAGATCGGGATGGACGCCACGACGAAGATCGGGACCGAGACCACCCGCGACTGGGGTGAGGTCATGCGTCTGGATCCCGTCCATGCGGCGCGGGCCGCAGAGCTTTTGAAGGGCCTGAAATGCGTGTGATCCTTGGAGTCTCGGGCGCGTCCGGCGCCATCCTTGCCGTCGAATGCGCCCGTGCGCTTGCGGTGCTGGACGTCGAGATCGATCTCGTCATCTCGGCCATGGCCGAAAGGACCCTGACGACCGAGGTCGGCGGCGGGGAGGCCTTGCGGGCCCTCGTCTCCCGCGAACACCGTGTAGGGGACCTTGGCGCCGCCATCGCCTCCGGATCCTGCCAGACAGAAGGCATGATCGTGGCGCCCTGTTCGATGCGCAGCCTGGCCGCCATCGCCCATGGGCTGGACGACGGGCTCCTGACGCGGGCGGCCGGCGTCCAGCTGATAGAGCGCCGCCGTCTTGTCCTCGTGACCCGCGAAGCGCCGCTGACGCTGGCTCACCTGCGCAACATGGTCGCCGCAACCGAAATGGGAGCCATCATCCTGCCCCCCGTTCCCGCCTTCTACCTGCGCCCGCAGTCCGTGGCCGAAGTGGCCGCCCAGATCGCAGCGCGGGCCGTCGACCTCCTTCGGCTGGGGCCTCCCCTCGCCCCAGCCTGGGATCCAACCTGAAAGGAACATCATGGCCTTTAACCTGACCTCCGAGACCAAAGTGGGCACCATCGCCGAACTCTTGCCCGGCGCAACCGAAGTCTTCCGCCGTGCCGGGATCGGCTTTTGCTGCGGCGGAGAGGCGCCCCTCGCCGAGACCGTGGCCCACAACGGGGGCGACCTCTCCGCCATCATGGCCGAGCTTCAAGCCCTGATCGATCGTGCGGCCAATGTGCCCCCGACCGGGACCGAAGCCCTGATCGACCACATCCTGACGCGGTTCCACGCCGTCCACCGCGAAGAGCTTCAGTGGCTGATCCCCTTGGCGCAGAAGGTCGAAACCGTGCATGGCGATCATGAGGCGGCGCCCCTCGGGCTCACCGCTGCACTGGTCGCGCTGCAAGACGACCTCGAGGCCCACATGGCGCGGGAAGAGCAGGTCCTGTTCCCGATGATGAAGGCCGGCGGCGCTCCGGCGATCCATGCGCCGATCGCGGTGATGGAGGCGGACCACCTGCGGGCCGAGGCTCTGCTGGCCGAGGTCTTGAGGGCGGCACATGGGCTGGACTTGCCGGTTGGAGCCTGCCGGTCCTGGACGGCGCTTTACGGCGGGTTGGCCAAGTTCCGCGACGATCTCGTCGCCCATATGGGGCTGGAAAACGGCACGCTCTTTGCGCGCTTCGCCTAGCGACGGGCGGAAAAGAGCGGGGTCGGCGCCTCGCGTCGCAGGGCGGGCAGGTGGGCGGCGAGGAAGGCCGCCCATCCGAGGCTCCAAAAGAGGCCGGCCGGGTCGATCGCCTCGGCAAGCCGGGCCAGGGTCGCGGCCCAGAGGCAGGCCAGCGCCCCCCAATGCAGCGCCCGGGGCCGCATCGCCCGGGCCAGGGGGCGCTCCATCGCAGGCCTTGCGGCGATGGCCAGGATCATCGGGCCGATGGCGCCCATGGTCAGGGCATGGGTGCCAAGCGGTGCGGGGATCAGGTCAAGACGTTGGACCCCAAGTCCGATCAGCGCCAGGCCGAGCGCAGCCCAGACCGCTTGCAACATCAGGCTGGCCGGATCGGGGCGGGGCAGGGTGACGCAAAGCCAAGCCAGAAGGGCCAGCACCCCAACCCCGCAGGCCAGAAGGCCCGGCGCCCAGACCGTCCCGAGCGCCAGCAGGGCGATGAGCGGCCAGCGCGGCGGCGGCCTTCGGGGATTGTGGCCGCGCCGCTGGGCCTCGGTCGCCTGGAAGGCCGGCAGGGCACGCCCTGCGACCCAAAGGATCAGGGCGGCGGGCAAGAGGACCAGATCCGTGGCGGGAAAGGTGGCGAGGCCAAGGGGCAGGACCGGGGGGGCCAGGGCGAGGACCTTGTGCGCCCTGAAGGCGTCCGAGACCAGGACGGGCAGCGTCACCGCCAGCCCCGCCACGACCTGCGTCGCCAGAAACAGGGGGTGGCCCCAAAGCCACCCCAGCTCTCCAAGCACCCAAAGCCCGGCCAAGGCAGGTCCCGGCAGAAGCGGCCCCCGCCCCCCCGTCCAATGCGAGATCACCCCGGCGAGATAGCCCAGGACCGCCGCCCCCGCCATGCCGTCCAGCCCAAGCGCCAGATGCGCCGCCACCGGATCATCCGAGGCCAGCCCCAGGGGCAGGGCCAGGGCCGACACCCCCGACAGGGCCAGCAAAAGCCCCGAGGGATGCCGCCAAAGCCGCACCCTTACTTCAGCGTGGCGAGGTAGGCCGCGACATCCTCGCCCCCGGCCTTCAGCTTGAAGGTCATCTTCGACTTGGCGCCATCGCCCAGCTTGGCCACCAGGAAGGCGCCCGGATCGGTGACCCAGGCGGCGATGCCCGCCTCGTCCCAGGTCACGGCCGATGCGACGATCGACTCGCCGTATTTGAAGCCCTCCGCCGTCCCCGCCACGCGACCAACGACGCCCCAGAGGTTCGGGCCGGTCTTGCCGCCCTTCACGACCTCGGTCCCGTCGGGCTTGGTCACGGCATGGCAGGATTTGCACTGCTTGAAGATCGTCTCGCCCTTGGCGGCATCGCCCGCCATCGCGGGAAGGGCCAAAGCGATCAGGGCGGCGGAGAGAATCAGGCGTTTCATCATGGGTCCTTTCGTGGTGTTGCGCCTCTTTTGCCAAGGCCGCTCCCGGCGCGCCTTGACTTTGGTCAGGCTTCCGCCTCGGCGATCAGGCGGGAAACCCAGGCCCGCGCGGCCCAGGTGGCAGGCAGCGACAGGGGCAGGGCGCCGACCAGCGCCCAGACCGGAGGCAGGGCGGGCAGGCCCAGCCAGGTGCCGATCAGCCCCAAAAGAAAGAGGTTCACCGCCACCGCCCCCGCGACAAAGGGCCAAAGCACCAGCGCCAGCCTAGTGACTGGTGCCGTCCTCGAAGGTGATCTTGTTCCAGACATTGTACTTCCCCGAGGGTTTCTTCATCGGCAAGCGCTTGATTTCCTTCAAGGTCTTGGCGTCATAGACGATGACCGCGCCGTCCATCTCCCAGATCGAGACCAGGGCATATTTCCCGTCCTTGGTGAATTCGGTATGGGCCACGGTCTTGCCCGGCTCGGGCGTCAGGACCTTGACGACCTGCAGGGTCTGCTTGTCGATGATATGCATTTCCCCCTTGTGCGGGCCGGTGAAGACATCGGCCCAAAGGTAAGGCGTCGCGTCATGGCTGCGCAAAAAGAACCCGGGGCCAGAGGTCTTGATCGTGGTGATCAGCTTCCAGCTTTCCATGTCGATGACGGAAATCATCCCCTCGTTCAGATGCGGCACCGCCATGACGCGGTGACCGTCGCGCATCCAGGAGATGCCCGAGCCCAGATGCGGCATGCCGGGCAGGGGCAGGGTCGCGATCTCGCGGCCGACATCCAGGTTCACGGTCACCCCGGTGTCGGCGCCGCGGTTGGCGCCGATCAGGTTGTGATAGCCGGGGTCGAAGAAGAAATCGTCCAGGGGCGCGCTGACGGCGATCCGGCGCCGGGCGAAAAGGCCCTTTTGCGTCGTCAGGGCCTCGTCCGCTGCGTAGTCATGAACGAAACCTTCGGGGAAGGGGCCGCCATTGGGGTCGGTGGTGATCTCCCAGATCTCGGGCAGGTCTTTCAGCGCCAGGACGAAAGAGTTCCGGTCGGGCGCCTGGTAGACCGCCGCGACGCGCGACGGCGTGCCGTCGGCGCCTGTGACGGGGATGACCTTGGCCACCGTCAGATCGGCATTCAAGATGGTCAGCGAGGGCGGCAGGTAGTTGGCGACGGCGAGGTAATCGCCATCGCGGCTCATGGCGATGTTGCGGCTGTTGATCCCGGCGCGGACGCGGCCGACCTCGTGCAGCGACCAGATGTCGTATTTCTGCACCCAGCCATCCCGCGACATGATGTAGACGAAGCGCCCATCCTGCGAGAACTTCGGCCCGCCATGCACGGCGTAAGGCGTGGCGAAGCGGTCCAGGACCTCGAAGGTGTCGCCGTCCAGCACGCTGACATGGTGGTCGCCGGTTTCCACCACCAGGGTGATGTTCATGGGGTCAGCGGCAAAGACCGGAGCCGTCGCGGGCTGGTAATCGGCGTTCATCTTGCGCGAGGCCGTGATATCGGTGGCCTCCCACTTCGGCGGCGAGGCCAGGGGTGCTGCGACAAAGGACGCCAGCGCCGCGACGTCCGCCGGGCTCAGCCGGTCGGCAAAGCCCGGCATCTGCGTCATGGGCCGGCCCTTGGCGATGACATCGGCCAAGGCCTCGGGCTTCATCTTGCCGATGGTCTCGGGGATCAGCGCGGGGCCGGAGCCACCCAGACGGCTGTCCGCATGGCACGAGGCGCAGAGGTCGCGGTATTGCGTGGCGGGGTCGGCCAAGGCCGCCCCGGCCAGAAGGCTAAAGAAAACGATGGGCCGGATCATGGCTTTTCCCCCGGAACGGCGTGACTTCAAGGCGGTCTGCATCCGGCAGGCCGATTTCGGCATTCGTCAGGTAACAGGCCGGGTCCTCGGCCCAGGGGTCGCCCGAGACCTGAAGCGCCCGGATGCGGGTATTGCCGCCGCAGACCGCCTGGAATGCGCAGGCGCCGCAGCGGCCTTTCAGCGGGCGGGGGCGCTGGCGAAGCGCGGCCAGCATCGGGTCGGCACCGGTCCAGAGGGTGGAAAACGGCGTCTCTTTCACATTGCCCACGGTGTAATCCGACCAATAGGTGTCGGGATGGACCTTGCCCTGCGGGTCGATGTTCGCCACCCCCAGACCTGAAGAGTTCCCGCCCCAGGCCTTGAGGTGCCGCTCGACATGCGCCACCCTTGCCTCGTCGAAATTCCGCGCCGCCCAGTTCAGGAACCAGACCGCGTCGGCGTCGTTGTTGCCGGTGACGATCTCCAAGGGCTGATCCTCGGCCACGGCGCGCCAGGCGCGGTCGATCAGGATATCCATGGCGCGGCGCGTGCGGGCGCGGTCGGTGTCCTCGCCGCGGTTCTTGTCGCCGCGGCCGGCATAGACCAGGTGCGAGAGATAGAACTTGTCCACCCCCTCCTCGTCGCAAAGGTCGATCATCGCGGGCAGGAAGCGGGCGTTGTCCTCGGTGATGGTGAAGCGCAGGCCGACCTTGACCCCCTTGGCCTTGCAGGCGCGCACGCCCTGTAACGCCGCGCCATAAGCGCCCTCCTGGCCGCGGAACCAGTCATTCGCCGCCCCGATCCCGTCCAAAGAGATGCCGACATAGTCAAAGCCCAGGTCGGCGATGGCGTCGATGTTCTCGGCCACCTTGGTACCGTTGGTGGACAGCGACAGATGCCGGAAGCCCAGCTCCCGCGCCCTTTCCGCCAAGGGGAAGAAGTCGAAGCGCGACAGGGGCTCGCCGCCCGAGAGGATCAGGGCCGGGATCTTGAAGGCGCTGAGGTCTTCCAGCACCGCCATGGCCTGCGCGTGGGACAGCTCCCCCGGGAAGGCCACATCGGCGGAGGTCGTATAGCAATGCCGGCAGCGCAGGTTGCAGGTGCGCGTCAGGTTCCAGATCACCACGGGCTTGACCGGGCCCCTTTGGCGCGGCTCGGTCGGGGTGACGAGTTCCTTCATGTATTGGCTCAGTCGGAACATTCAGGTCCTGTCTCTTATACACATCTGACGCTGCCGACGATATGCAGTGTGTA
>CAMFIX010000042.1 GCA_945952425.1 uncultured Pseudorhodobacter sp.
GGGCTTTCCGCCGCAGGGGGGGGCGGCTAGGATGGGGGCAAAAGGAGATCCGATGAGCTCAGTTGCAGACATTCGCGCCGCGGCCCGGCGGATGGAGGGTCAAATCGTCCAGACGCCGCTGCTGAACGCGCCGCTCCTCGACCGGATTGCGGGGCGCAAGGTCTTGGTAAAGGCCGAGAATCTGCAGAAGACCGGCAGTTTCAAGCTGCGCGGCGCCTGGTCGGCCCTGTCGGTTCTGCCGCCGGGCGAGGGGGTGCTGGCCTATTCCTCGGGAAATCACGCGCAGGGGGTGGCCTGGGCCGGGGCGGCGATGGGGCGGCCGGTCGTGGTGGTGATGCCGGCGGATGCGCCCTCGGTGAAGATCGAGAATACAAGGGCTTACGGGGCGGAGGTCGTGCTTTATGACCGCGAGCGCGAGGACCGCGCCGAGATCGGCGCCGCGATCATCGCCGCGCGGGGGCTGCATCTGGTGCCGCCCTACGATCACCCGATGGTGATCGCCGGGCAAGGCACGGTGGGGCTGGAGATCGTGGCGCAGGCTGAAGGCATCGACGAGGCCGACGTTCTGGTGCCCTGCGGCGGCGGCGGGCTGACTGCGGGGATCGCCTTGGCGCTGGAGGGGCGGTTTCGGCCGCGTCCGGTGGAGCCCGCGGGCTTCGACGACACCGCGCGCGCGCTGGCTGCGGGGGCGCCGCAGCGCAATCCGCGGCTCGGCGGCTCTATCTGCGACGCGATTCTGACGCCCGAGCCCGGCAAACTGACCTTTCCGCGTCTGCAGGCGCTGTGCGGGCCGGGGCTGGTGGTCTCGGACGAGGAGGCGCTGCGGGCCGTGGCTTTGGCCTTCACCCATCTGCGCCTCGTGCTGGAGCCCGGCGGCGCCGTCGCGTTGGCTGCCGCGCTTTTCCGGCAAGACCTGCCCGAAACGGTGATCGCGGTGGCCTCTGGCGGCAATGTCGATGCCGCGATCTTCGCCAGGGCGCTGGCGATGGCTTGAGCTTTTCCAACCTTTCCGGCGCCTGCAACTCTCTCAACCCGCCATGGCTTGTTTTTTCCCGATATGCACGTCTTCCTCCCCGATCTGCGCCTGAACGCGCGCCTTACCGGGCCGAAGGGCGCTCCGGCCGTGGTGCTGGCCCATGCGCTTGGCACCGATCTGACGATCTGGGACGAGGTTCTGCCGCAGCTGGCCGGCCTTCAGGTGCTGGCCTATGACCACCGCGGACATGGCGCGTCCGACGTCCCCGCGGGGCCCTATGCGATGGGCGCGCTGATCCGGGATGCCGAAAAGCTGATGGAGCATTTCGACCTGCGCGATGCGGTTTTCGTGGGCGTCTCGCTGGGCGGGCTTGTCGCGCAGGGGCTGGCGATCAAGCGGCTGGACCTGGTGCGCGGGCTGGTTCTGTCGAACACGGCCGCGCGGATCGGGGCGCCTTCGCTGTGGCAGGGGCGCATCGCCGAGGTGCAGAGGGCGGGCCTCGCCGCCTATGCGCCCGGCGCCTTGCAGCGTCAGCTTGGGCCGAAATGGCAGGACCATCCGGCGCGCGCGAGGCTGCAGGCGCTGATTACGGGGACGCGGGTGGAGGGCTGGTGCGGGGCCGCCGCCGCCATTGCGGGCGCCGATTTCACCCTGACGACCCCGACCCTGCGCCTGCCGACACTGGTGCTCGCGGGC
Organism: uncultured Pseudorhodobacter sp.; assembly: GCA_945952425.1. Taxonomy (GTDB): domain Bacteria; phylum Pseudomonadota; class Alphaproteobacteria; order Rhodobacterales; family Rhodobacteraceae; genus Stagnihabitans. Next base: position 1,673 of record CAMFIX010000042.1, read on the forward strand.
CCCAACGACGGCACCACGCCCCCCGACCTCGTGCGCGAAACGGCCGAGATGATTCCGGGCGCGCGCTTTCATCTGATGCGCGGGGTGGGCCATCTGCCGATGGTGGAAAAATCGACGGAGTTTGCCGCGCAACTCCTTGGTTTCCTTTCCGAAATCGGCCACAGGTGAGCGAGCGGCATTATCCCCCGGGCGCCCGGATCGGCGTTCTGACCTGCGAGCCGATCGGGCGCGTGCTGGATTATCTCGCCCCGGAATCCGGCTGCGGCGACGGCGATTTCGTCGAGGTGCCGCTGGGGCCGCGCAAGGTCATGGGGGTGGTCTGGGGGCCGGGGACGGGCGATTTCGACGCGGCCAAGCTGCGGCAGGCGCTGCGGGTGCTGGAGGCCCGGCCGATGCGCGCCGAGCTGCGGACCTTCCTGACGCGCGCCGCCGATTACACGCTGACCCCCCTGCCCGCGATGCTGCGGCTGGCGACGCGCGCACCGGGGCTCGGCCTGCCGCCAGCGACGCGGCGCACCTATCGGCTGGCGGGCCCTGTGCCGAACCGGCTGACCGAGGCGCGGCAAAAGGTGGTCGAGGCCTTGCGCGTCTCGCCCCCCCTCACCCTGTCCGAACTGGCCGAGGCTGCTGGCGTTTCCTCTTCTGTCATCAAGGGCTTGACGACATCCGGCGTGCTGGCCGAGGAAGACGCGCCCCGCGATCTGCCCTATCCGCAGCTGGACCCTCTGCGCCCCTCGCGGCTGGAGGGCGACCAGGTCGCAGCGGGCGAGGCCTTGCGCGCGACGGTCAAGGCCGGGCGCTATGGGGCGACGCTGCTGAAGGGCGTCACGGGCTCTGGCAAGACCGAGGTTTACCTCGAAGCCGTCGCCGAAGCACTGCGGCAAAACCGGCAAGCCCTTGTTCTGCTTCCGGAAATCTCGCTGACCGGGGATTTTCTCGCGCGGGTCGAGGCCCGCTTTGGCGCGCGTCCGGGCGAGTGGCACTCCGGCCAGACCATGACAGAGCGGCGCCGTCTCTGGCGCATGGCGGCGACCGGCGAGGTCGGCCTGGTCGTCGGCGCGAGGTCGGCCCTTTTCCTGCCGTTTCAAGATCTTGGCCTGATCGTCGTCGATGAGGAGCACGACACCTCTTACAAGCAGGAGGAAGGCGCCTATTACCATGCGCGCGATATGGCGGTGCTGCGCGCCTCGATCCAGGGCTGCCCGGTCGTGCTGTCCTCGGCGACGCCCACCCTGGAGACCTGGGTGAATGCGCAAACCGCGAAATACCAGCGCATCGACCTTGGCGCGCGGCATGGGGTGGCGACCTTGCCGCAGATGCACGCCATCGACATGCGGGCCGAGAAACTGCCGCCAAACCGTTGGATTTCCGAGACTTTGGCCCGCGCCGTCGACCGCCGCCTGGGTTTGGGCGAGCAGAGTCTGTTGTTCCTCAACCGCCGCGGCTATGCGCCGATCACCATCTGCCGGGCCTGCGGGCACCAGATCGGCTGCGACCATTGCGACGCGCGGATGGTCGAGCACCGCTTCCTCAAGCGCCTCGTCTGCCACCAATGCGGCGCGACCAAACCCCTGCCTGAGGCCTGCCCGGCCTGTCAGGCCGTCGGATCGCTGGCCCCCATCGGCCCCGGCGTCGAAAGGCTGGCCGAAGAGGTCGCTGCGCGTTTCCCGAATGCCCGGACCGAGGTTCTGTCCTCCGACCTTTTCACCACCGCCCGCGCGCTGAAAGAGAAGATCGCCGAGATCGCGGCGGGAGGCGCCGATATCATCATCGGCACGCAGATCGTGGCGAAAGGCCATAATTTTCCGAACCTTACACTGGTCGGCGTGATCGACGCCGACCTTGGCCTGCAGGGATCGGATCTCCGCGCGGCCGAGAGGACGTTCCAGCTGATCGCCCAGGTTTCGGGCCGCGCCGGGAGGGCCGAAAAGCCCGGCACCGCGCTGTTGCAGACCTGCGCGCCCGATCATCCGGTGATCCGCGCCATCCTGAAGGGCGATTCCGAGGCCTTTTGGGCCGCCGAGGCCGAGGGGCGGCGCATGGCGGGCGTGCCGCCTTACGGGCGGATGGCGGGGGTGATCCTCTCTTCGCCCGATGTGCAGCAAGTCTTTGACTTCGCGGGCGAACTCGCGCGCCGCGACGGGCCTTTGCAGGCCGTGGGCGCCCAGGTCTTCGGCCCCGCCCCCGCCCCCATCGCGCGCATCCGCGGCCGCCACCGCGTGCGCCTTCTGGTCAAAGCGGAGAAAACCACCCAGCTGCAACCCGCCCTGCGCGCCTGGGTCTCTCAACTGAAGCTCCCGGCCAACCTGCGGCTCGCCATCGACATCGACCCGCAGAGTTTTCTATAGACCCCCGACAATTTCACATTTGGCCAAATACTCAATGGCTTGGCACGCCCGAGCATGCCCTCGATTTCATTGGTCCATAAATATCCACGGGGTTTCCAAAGGGGGGCGTGCCCCCCTTTGGGCGGGGGTGCGGGGGCGGCAGCCCCCGCTTCCTCCCGTAGGAATCAAACCAGCTTCCGGTCCCGCGCGATCATCGCCGCATGCGTCCGGTTCCGCGCGCCCAGTTTCCGGCTCATCGTCTTGACATGCAGCTTCACCGTGACCTCCTGCAGATCATGGTCGCGGGCGATTTCCTTGTTCGACTTGCCCGCGCAGATGCCGCGCAGCACGTCCATTTCCCGCACCGACAGCGCCGCATCCTCGCCCCGCACGGCCAGCGGCACCGGGGCGAAGACCTCACCCGCCACCATCGCCTCGACCGCCTGCACGAAAGCCTCGGGCGAGATCGTCTTCGGCACGAAGCCCCGCGCCCCCCGCTCCAGCGCCTCCAGCGCCAGATCCTGGCTCATCTCTCCCGAGATCATCGCGACCGCCGCCACCCCCTCCGACGACAGAACCCGGTCGAGCCCGACCATCCCTTCCATCCCCGGCATGTTGTAATCCAGAAGCACGAGGTCGAAGCCCTGCCCTTCGCCCAGGATGCGCAAGACGCCATCGGCATCGCTGGCCCGCGCGACCGGGCCCATGCCCCGCGCCTCCAGGTAAGCGGCCAGCGTCTCGCGGACGAGGTCGTGGTCGTCGGCAAGCAAGATCGTGGCCATGTCCGGTCCCCCGACGCAGAATGTCACATCCAGACCGCAAATCCCGACCGCGAGGCCGGAACCCGACGGCCCTTTCGCGCATTTTAGCTCACAGAGCCCGATCCGACCATCCCTCTGCCCCGGTGGAATGCTTCGTTTTGCGCGCATTTCCCCGGTTTTTCTGCCGCCGCCATACTTTTGCGCCGCTTGCCCTGCCCAATGCCTGCACCCTATACCTCCGCACGACATGCCGATCTTCGGCCAAGGGATGCCTGCCGCCATGACATTCCCCCTGCGCATCAAGGCCCTCGCGCTTCTCGTGCCGCTCTGCTGCGGCCCGGCCGAAGCCGGCCCGCCCTTTGCCGAACCCAAGGGCGAGGTCATCCTGACCGTCACCGGGCTCGACCCGGCCCGGGTGCCGCAGGGCACGGTGCGCTTCGACCTCGAAGGGCTGGCGGCGCTGGGGCCGGTCAGTTTCCAGACCACCTCGATCTGGACCGAGGGGCGGCACGACTTCACCGGAATCCCGCTGGCCAAGCTCGCCCGGGTGCTGGGGCTCGATGCCGACGACGTGATCGTGCTGCATGCGCTGAACGATTACGAGGTCGAGATGCCGCTGACCGATGCGACCGAGGAAGCGCCGATCCTAGCCTACGAGCTGGACGGCAAGCCGATGTCGGTGCGAGAGAAAGGGCCGATCTGGGTGGTCTATCCCTATGATGCCGACCCCGATGCCTTCCAGACCGTGACCGCCTTCGCCCGCTCGGTCTGGCAACTCGACCGGATCGAGGTCTCGCGCTAATCTCGGGCGTCTCAGCCGGAGAGCGCCTTGCCCCACCCTTTCGACCCTGCCGCCCTCGCCCGTCACCGCGTGCTGGCGGGCGCCCTGCTGATCGGCGGGCTTTTGGTGCTTTTGGCGATGCTGGCGACCAATATCGCCCGGCAGCTGGATGTGCTGGGGGCGTCCTCCATCGACAATGTGCAATGGACGCTCAGCCAGATGGATGTCGAGCTTCTGACGCTGGAGATCGTGGTCGACGATGCGCGCCATGCGCCGGGGCGGCTGGACGAGGTGCGCAAGCGGTTCGACATCGCCTATAGCCGGTTCAACACGCTGCAGGCGGGGGGGCTTTTCAACAGCTTGCGGCAAAGCCGCGGCTTTGCGGGGGCTTTCGCGGCGCTGGAAGGGTTCATGACGCGCAGCGTGCCGCTGATCGACGGGCCGGACGACGCGCTGCAAGAGGCCCTGCCCCGCATGAAGGGCGAGCTGCGCCAGCTGATCCCCGAGGCGCATCGGCTGGGGACGCTCGGGGTGGAAATCTTTGCGCACCAGGCGGATGCGACGCGCACCGGCATCAAGTCGGCGCTCGTCGGTCTCGCGGTCCTGTCGGGGGCGCTGCTCTTCATGCTGCTCGGTCTCGTGGGTGGGCTGGTGCGCAGCTCGCGCCTGTCGCGGCAGCGCGCGACCGAGGCGGCGCAGACCGCCTCGCGGCTGGATGCGGTGATCCGCGCCTCGCTCGACCCGGTGATTACGCTGAGCGAGGCCGGTCGCATCACCGATTTCAGGCCGGCCGGGCGGCAGGTCTTCGGCCATGACCCGGTGCGGATTCGCGGCCAGAAGTTCGACCTTCTGGTGCCGCCCGATGCGCCTGGCCAGCCCCTGCTGCGGCTGAACTCCGAAACCGCGGCGCCCGAGCGGCTGCGCGTCACTGCCCGCCATGCCTCGGGGCGCGAGTTTCCCGCCGAAATCTCGGTCTCGCCGCTGATGGCGGGGGGGCGGCAGATTTTCGTCGTCTTCCTGTCGGACCTCTCGCGCCAGGTCGAGGCCGAGCAGGCGCTGATGGGGGCGCGGGATGCGGCGCTGGCAGGCGAAAAGGCCAAGGCCGATCTGCTGGTCGTCATGAGCCACGAGATTCGGACGCCGCTGAACGGGATGATCGGCACGATCGACCTGATGCAGGCGACCGCGCTCAGCCCGCAGCAGCGCGAATACCTGCGGATCATGACCGCCTCGGGCCGACTTTTGATGAACCATGTCAACAACATCCTCGACATGGCGCGGCTGGACAGCGGCAAGGCCGAGCTGGCGCTTGGGCCGGTGGACCTCGGCCAGCTGATCGCCGAGGTCGCCGCCAACCAGCGCCCCGCCAGCGCCGCGCAAGGCAACCGACTGGAGGTGAAGATCGCGCCGGACTGCCCGCTGCAGGTCGTCTCGGATGCCGGGCGGCTGCGGCAGGTCTTGCTGAACCTGGTCGGCAATGCCGTGAAATTCACCCGCGACGGCACGATCACCGTGACGCTGGACGCTCCCGATGCCGAGGGGCGCTTCGGCATCGCGGTCGCCGACACCGGGATCGGCATCGCCCCCGCCGACATGGAGCGGATCTTCGAGGATTTCGTGACGCTCGACCCTTCTTTTGCCCGGCAGGCGGCGGGCACGGGGCTTGGGCTTGGCATCGTGCGGCGGATCGTCGAACAGATGGGGGGCACGGTCGCCGCCGAAAGCGTGCCGGGCCAGGGCAGCACCTTCCGCCTGCGGCTGCCGCTGGGCGTGGCGGCCCCGCCCAAACCGGCAACGGGCGAACGTCTGCACCTTCTGGTCGTCGAGGACAACGAGTTCAACCGGCTGATCACCCGCGAGATGCTGCGCCAGGACGGCCATAGCGTGCGCGAGGCGCGGGATGGCGAAGAGGGGCTGCGGCTGGCGGCGGAAGAGGCTTTCGACCTGATCCTGATGGATATTTCCATGCCGGGGCTGGACGGGATCGAGGCCACCGCCCGGCTGCGGCAGGGGCCTGGGCCGAATGCCGCGACCCCGGTCCTGGCGCTGACCGCCCATGCCCTGCCTGCCGACATCCGGCGCTTTCAGGCTGCGGGGATGCAGGACGCCATGCTGAAACCGCTGCAGATCGCCACTTTGCGCGCCGCCCTGGCCGAGCATGTTCCCGGCGCCCGCCCCCCCCTGACCGATGCCGAAACGCTGACCCAGATGGACCGCACCCTGCCGCCGGAGGTCGTGGCCAGCCTGACCCAGCGCTTTCTGCAGGACATGGAGACCCGGCTCGCCCGGCTGGTGGCCGACCCCGATCCCGAAGCGATGCGCAAGGAGGCGCATCACATGGCGGGCTCGGCCGGGGTCTTCGGGGCGAAAGCCCTGGGGGCCGCGCTGGAGCGGTTCCTCGGCCTGTTGCGCGCCGAAGAGGTCGAGGCCGCCCGCGCCACCCTGCCCGCGCTATCGGCGCTATGGACGGAAACCGCCGCCGCCTATCGCCCGCCCTCGCGCGACCAGGCGTCCAGCTTGCGGTAAAGCGTCGAGGGCGAGAGGTCCAGCACCCGCGCCGCCTTGGGGACAGAGCCGCCGTGGCGCGCCAAAGTCGCCGTGACGATGATGCGCTCGACCTCGGCCAGCGGGCGGTCCAGCAGGCTGTCGAGCGCGGGTTCGGCGGTGGGCACCGTGCCCTGCACCGCGGGCGCGGGCCCGCCTTCGGGCGCGGTCAGCGTGTCGGGCAGCATCTCGGTCGTCACCCAGCCGCCGCGGTTCAGGACGACGACATTGCGGATCACGTTCAGCAGCTGGCGCACATTGCCCGGCCAGGCGTGGCGCAGGAAAAGGTCGGCCACCTCGGGCGCAAGCCCTTCGAAGCGGCGGCCCTCTTCCTCGGCAAAGCGGGCGAGCATCGTCTCGGCGATCTCGATCACATCCTGCCCGCGGTCGCGCAGAGGCGGCAGGTGGATCGGCACGACGAACAGCCGGTAATACAGGTCTTCGCGGAACTGGCCGCGGCGGACGGCATCCAGCGGATCGCGGTTCGTCGCGCAGACGATGCGGACATTGACCTTGATCGGCTTGGTCGCCCCCACCGGCAGAACGGTCGAGGTTTGCAGGAATCGCAAGAGCTTGGTCTGCAGCGCCGGCGCCATCTCGCAGATTTCGTCCAGGAACAGCGTGCCCCCGTCCGCCGCCGTCGCCGCCCCCGGCTTGTCGCTGATCGCCCCGGTGAAAGAGCCCTTCACATGGCCGAAGACCTCCGATTCCAACAGGTCGATCGGGATCGCGCCGCAGTTCAGCGCGATGAAGGGCCCCTTGGCGCGCGGGCTTGCGGCATGGACGGCCAGCGCCGCCAGCTCTTTGCCGGTGCCGCTTTCGCCGGTGATGAAGACCGTCGCCATCGAGCCCGCGACCGAGGCGATCTTGTCATGGATGCGCCCCATCACATCCGAAGACCCGATGAAACCCGCAGAGGCATCCGCCGGCTTGCGGTTCTGACTGCGCGCCACGGCATTGGCGACGGCGGTCAGAAAACGCTCGTCCTCGAAGGGCTTGACCAGGAATTCATGCGCGCCCGCCCGCATCGCCTCGACCGCGCGGTTGATCGAGCCATGCGCGGTGATCACGATCACCCGCGTGCCCGGCCGCCGCTCCAGCATCTCGGCCATCACCTGCAGCCCGTCGCCATCCGGCAGGCCAAGATCCAAGAGCACCACGCGATGATGCCCTGCGGCGAACAGCTTCTTGCCCTCCGCGGCCGAGGCGGCAAGCTGCACCTCATACCCCGCTGCCGTCAGGACGGAGCGGTAAATCAGCTGCAGCGAGGCGGTGTCCTCGATCAGCAGCAAGGGGCCGGTCTTGCCTGTTGCCTGAGCCATATCTGTCGCCTGTTCGCGCGACAGCATGCCGTCTTTCCCTTTCTGGTTGCAAGGCCGAAACCGTCTCAGCGCGCGGCGCGCATCTCGGTCAGCCGGTCGATCAGCCGCTGGATCGCGGGCAACAGCGCCGTCACACGCTCACGCGGGGGGGTGGGCTCGTCGCGCAAAAGCTTTCCGACGGCCAGCGCGCTTTGATGCAGCGGCATGGCGCCCACCGTTCCGGCAATGCCGGTCAGCGCGTGGATCTGTCGGCGCAGCGCCATCACATCGCGGCCCCGGGCCAGGGCCTCTTGCACCGCGCGCAGGTCCAGGACCAGGCGATCCAGGATTTCGACGGTCTGCACCGGCCCGGCCAGGTCGAACAGCCGGAGCAGAACGGATTCGTCGAGGTCTTGCCCGGGAAGCTCGGCCCCGGGTGTCGTCGAGGTCATAACTGGACCCCTTTTCACTCTTGATTGCACAAGACCCCGGAAACATTCCGGGGTCTTCCTCAGGTTGCTGGTTTTGCCCGGACTTGTCCATCCGGCCCGGGAATCATTAACGCTGATCGCGGTTTTGTTAAGGCTGATTTCAGCCGTAAAGCGAAACCGGGGCCCCTGCGAGCGCCGAGACATTCAGCAATCCCCGCGCCGTGATCGAGGGCGTCACGATATGCGCGCGGTTGCCCATCCCCATCAGGATCGGCCCGACCTCCAACCCGCCAGCCTTCAGTTTCAACATGTTGCGGGCGGTGTTGGCCGCATCTGTATAACCGAAGATCAATATATTGGCGGTGCCTTTCAGACGCGAATTCGGGAAGATGCGCAGGCGCAATTCCTCGTCCAGCGCGGCATCGAGGCTCATTTCGCCCTCGTATTCGAAATCGACCTCGCGGGCGTCGAGAATCTCCATCGCCTCGCGCATCCGTCGGCCCGAGTCGCTGTCGAGGTTGCCGAAATTGGAATGGGAGCAAAGCGCGACCTTGGGTTCGATGCCAAAGCGGCGGGCGTGGCGGGCGGCGCCGATGGCGGCGGTGGCCATCTGGTCGGGCGCCGGGATCGGGTTGACCTGGGTGTCGGCGATGAAAAGCGGCCCGTCCTCCAGGATCATCAGCGAGAGCGCGCCCTGCGGATGGGCGCCTCCGCGGGCCAGAACCCGGCGGACATAGTTCAAATGCCAGAGATATTGCCCGTAAGTCCCGCAGATCATCGCATCGGCATCGCCGCGCTGCACGGCGATGGCCGCGATGGCGGTGGTGTTGGTGCGCAGAGTGGTCCGAGCGGTTTCCGGCGTAACGCCCTGACGTTCCAGCAGTTTGTGATAGCTGCCCCAATAGTCGCGATAGCGGCGATCGCTTTCGGGGTTCACGATCTCGAAGTCGCGGTCGGGCCGGATCGGCAGGCCGAATCGCTCGCAGCGCTGGGTCATCACATCGGGGCGGCCGATCAGGATCGGCTTGACGGTCATCTCTTCCAGCATGGCGCTGGCCGCGCGCAGCACGCGCTCGTCTTCGCCCTCGGCAAAGATGATCCGGCGCTCGGACTGGCGCGCGGCATCGAAAACCGGGCGCATCAGCAGGGCGGATTTGAAGACCGAACCATCCAGCTTGTGGCGATAGGCCTCCAGGTCGTGGATCGGCCGGGTGGCGACGCCGGTTTCCATTGCGGCACGGGCGACGGCGCTGGCCACCACGCCGATCAGCCGCGGGTCGAAGGGCTTCGGAATCAGGTAATCGGCACCGAAGCTCAGACGCTCGCCGGCATAGGCCGCGGCGGCCTCGGCGCTGGTCGTGGCGCGGGCGAGCTGCGCGATGCCCTCGATGGCGGCGAGCTCCATTTCAGGGTTGATCGTGGTGGCGCCGACGTCCAAAGCCCCGCGGAAGATGAAGGGGAAGCAGAGGACGTTGTTGACCTGGTTGGGAAAATCGCTGCGGCCGGTCGCGATGATCGCCTCGGGGGCGGCGGCGCGGGCGGCATCGGGCAGGATCTCGGGCGAGGGGTTGGCGAGCGCGAAAACGATGGGGCGCGGCGCCATCGTGGCCACCATCTCGGGCGTCAGAACCCCGGGCCCCGAGAGGCCCAGGAAGAGGTCGGCGCCCTGGATCACATCGGCCAAAGTGGCGGGCGTCGTGCCTTGCGCATATTCCGCCTTCTGCGGCGTCATCTGCTCTTCGCGGCCCTGATAGACCAGGCCCGCGAGGTCGCAAAGCCAGACATTCTCGCGTTTGACCCCAAGCTTCAGCAGCATATTCAAACATGCAATGCCCGCAGCCCCGCCCCCGGTGCTGACAACCTTGATGTTTTCGAACTTCTTGCCCGAAACCACCATCGCATTGGTCGCAGCCGCCCCCACGACGATCGCCGTGCCGTGCTGGTCGTCGTGGAAGACCGGGATCTTCATCCGCTCGCGGCAGAGCTTCTCGACGATGAAGCAATCGGGCGCCTTGATGTCTTCGAGGTTGATCGCGCCGAAGGTCGGCTCCAGCGCGCAGACCAGGTCGGCGAGTTTCACCGGGTCGGGCTCGTTCAGCTCGATGTCGAAACAGTCGATATTGGCGAATTTCTTGAAGAGGACGGCCTTGCCCTCCATCACCGGCTTCGAGGCCAGCGCACCGATATTGCCCAGGCCCAGCACCGCCGTCCCGTTCGAGACCACGCCGACGAGGTTCCCGCGCGAGGTATAGCGGCTGGCGGTGGCGGGGTCGGCCTTGATCTCGAGGCAGGCCTCGGCGACGCCGGGCGAATAGGCGCGGGCGAGGTCGCGGCCATTGGCCAGGGGCTTGGTCGCTGTCTCTTATACACATCTCCGAGCCCACGAGACTAGGCATGATCCCGTAT